>NZ_VOXW01000043.1:0-2198 GCF_013420555.1 Acinetobacter sp. Q85-2 | reverse complement strand
AAAGCACGTAGTCTTCATGGATTTCTGAGTGGAATTTACGCCTCACTATGTGCATATCAATTAACCCATCAAAATAAGCCAACAATTCAAATTAAGGAATCATCGGCTTAAGCAGGATCCGGGTTAATTTACGGTTTAGAGCATACTTTCCACCCTATTCCGCCCCTTCTCTTTGGCCTTAAATAAGGACTGGTCTGCCCGGCCAAACAGCTCCATCCAGCTGCCTGCATCTGCGGCGACCCCGGCACTGACAGAAATATTTAATGGCGTGTACAGTCCCGGCAGGGTCAGAACATTCTGGCTAATTTCCTGACGTAATTTCTCGGCAATACTCAAGGCCCCGTCCAGATCAATCTGCTCAATCAGAATCAGGAATTCATCGCCCCCATAACGCACAATCAGATCAGATGAACGCACACTGTGTTTTAACACTTCGGCAATTCCCTGAATCACCCGATCTCCGACAATATGCCCATACTGATCATTGACCTCTTTAAAGTCATCAATATCAATAATAATTAAACCGGTTTGATGGAGCTTGTCCGGATTCTGATTCAGATATTGAATATATTCTTCTAGCGCCAGACGATTGGAGACTCCGGTCAGGGTATCGGTATTCGCCATATTACGTAGCTGGAATTCCAGCAAATCCCGTTCAGCCAAGCGTGCCTGCAACTGCTTGAGTGCAGCAAATAAAGAGGTGGGTGAGGAATCTGGAGCTGTGGCCGTCTGCGGCTGGGCTTCAGATAACTCTAAAATCAGATCTCGCGCTTCAATTAAAGGTTTAAATACCTTAAAACGCGCATAGACCATGGTAAACAGCGCTGCCAGCAAGGAAATAATCGACACCGACAGCGTCAGGATAAACTGCTGCCAGGCAGCATGGCGCTCCTGCTGGGCCAGCCAGACACTATAATCCAGCAGATATTTCTGCAGATTCACCACTGTCGTAAATTTATCGACAATCTTCAGAGTCAATTCAATTCCGCTTAATGAATACGGGCGCGCATGCAGACTTTCTTCAATCAGCTGGCTGACAATAGGAACCCCCTGATCCAGATATTTTTGTTTAACCTGTTGATGCAGTCCCAGGTATTCAGGCGTTTTGTGCTGTTCAGGCTGAATCGAGTTGACCAGATCCCATAAATAATAAGATTGCCGCTGGCTCTGTAAGGAATAAGCCAGGTTCTGTTCAGGAATTGGTTCTTTAAAAGTCACGGCCGCCATAATCGTCGAGGCCAGACGTCCGGCCTGATCACGTAAATCGGCCAGTACCAGAATCAGACTATAGGACTCCGACAGCATGGTCTTTTTGCCTTCCGACTGCATCATGACATGCTTCAGCACCTCATAGACTTCATCCCAGGCACGAAACATGGCCTGAATGGCCTGATCCAGCTGTGCTGAACTGCGCTGGGCATAGGGTTGTGCTGCATAGGCATCCACCGCAGCACGTCCTTTTGCCAAAGCCGGTTTTAAATCGGTGGTCAAGGCATTGGCCTGTGCAGCAAAACCGGCGCTATTTAACAATTGCATGGTGTGTTCAATCTGCAGATCGACCCGCTCTCGAAACAGGGTCAGCTCTTTCAGGTTGGCACTGAGTTCATCTGGAGTACTGGACATGACCTTATTGGCCGGACCACGTTCGCGTGAAATCTCATTGGCCAGATCGGCCACATGACGTAAGACTGAAATTTCGGTCAGCACCACATCGGACTGCTGATAAGAGCGATAACTCTTCAGCGTCACCGGAACCGAAATAAACAGAATCGACAGGATGATAATGAGCATAGAAATAAACAGACGCTGCTTAGTATTCTCTGAATGCAAGCGATGGGACATGTTTATAACCTCACTACCATGAGCATGAACTGAACGTATTGAATCAACAAAGGCAGAGCAACGACCTGAAGCGGATGACCACACTGCTGAGGAAAAAATAACAGGACAGCGGTAGCGTTCATTCAACTATAAGTCGAATAAATCAACAAGATAACTAAAAAATTGTGACAAGGTTAACAAATTTATTGATTAAGTTGAATAAAAACCGACGAAATTAGAGTAAGTTTCTCACTGCTGTCCCATAGTTTGCTTTAAATAAAAAAACCTGAGTCCTAACAGTTAAAATATGAGTGCAAACAAACACTTTAACGACCAGGATTCAGGTTTTGTCACATCAGAATACCGTATTTCATGAG
>NZ_VOXW01000042.1:0-2672 GCF_013420555.1 Acinetobacter sp. Q85-2 | reverse complement strand
GGGGGATTTTGAATTAATGAGCTGGCGATGACTTACTCTCACATGGGTAACCCCACACTACCATCAGCGCTAAGAGGTTTCACTTCTGAGTTCGGGAAGGGATCAGGTGGTTCACTCTTGCTATTGTCGCCAGCACAACTGTTATGGACTTGTTCGGGTCTTAGTTACTTTGCTTAAGCTTGATGCTTTTGCATGTAATGCCTTACTTTGTTCCAAATGAGTTATTAACGGATTGGCTATTGGGTCTGAATTTTATTGTGTCGCATTAACTAAATCAAGGATTAGTTTAGAATTCAGCTTGATACAACAACTGTTTGGGTGTTGTATAGTCAAGCCTCACGAGCAATTAGTATTGGTCAGCTTCACATATCGCTATGCTTCCACACCCAACCTATCAACGTCCTAGTCTCGAACGGCTCTTTAGAGGAATAAATTCCTAGGGAAATCTTATCTTGAGGTAGGCTTCCCGCTTAGATGCTTTCAGCGGTTATCCCTTCCGAACATAGCTACCCGGCGATGCGACTGGCGTCACAACCGGTACACCAGAGGTTCGTCCACTCTGGTCCTCTCGTACTAGGAGCAGATCCTCTCAAATTTCCAGCGCCCACGGTAGATAGGGACCGAACTGTCTCACGACGTTCTAAACCCAGCTCGCGTACCTCTTTAAATGGCGAACAGCCATACCCTTGGGACCTGCTTCAGCCCCAGGATGAGATGAGCCGACATCGAGGTGCCAAACACCGCCGTCGATATGAACTCTTGGGCGGTATCAGCCTGTTATCCCCAGAGTACCTTTTATCCGTTGAGCGATGGCCCTTCCATACAGAACCACCGGATCACTAAGACCTACTTTCGTACCTGCTCGACTTGTGGGTCTCGCAGTTAAGCGCGCTTTTGCCTTTATACTCTACGCGTGATTTCCGACCACGCTGAGCGCACCTTCGTACTCCTCCGTTACTCTTTAGGAGGAGACCGCCCCAGTCAAACTACCCACCAGACATGGTCCTCGTCCCGGATCACGGGACAGAGTTAGAACCTCAACATTACCAGGGTGGTATTTCAAGGACGGCTCCATTGGAACTGGCGTTCCAACTTCAAAGCCTCCCACCTATCCTACACAAGTAAGGTCAAAGTTCAATGTCAAGCTGCAGTAAAGGTTCACGGGGTCTTTCCGTCTAGCCGCGGGTACACTGCATCTTCACAGCGATTTCGATTTCACTGAGCCTCTGCTGGAGACAGCGCCGCCATCATTATGCCATTCGTGCAGGTCGGAACTTACCCGACAAGGAATTTCGCTACCTTAGGACCGTTATAGTTACGGCCGCCGTTTACTGGGGCTTCGATCAAGAGCTTCGCTTACGCTAACCCCATCAATTAACCTTCCAGCACCGGGCAGGCATCACACCCTATACGTCCACTTTCGTGTTTGCAGAGTGCTATGTTTTTAATAAACAGTTGCAGCGGCCTGGTTTCTGCGGCTGTCAACCGCTCAGGGAGCAAGTCCCATCACCGTCAACAGCGTACCTTCTCCCGAAGTTACGGTACCATTTTGCCTAGTTCCTTCAGCAGAGTTCTCTCAAGCGCTTTGGTCTACTCGACCTGACCACCTGTGTCGGTTTCGGGTACGATTCCAGTGTAACTGAAGCTTAGAGACTTTTCCTGGAAGCATGGTATCAGCCACTTCGCTAGTAAACTAGCTTGCTATCAGCTCTCAGCATAGAGCACCCCGGATTTGCCTAAGATGCATGCCTACAGCCTTCCACCTGGACAACCAACGCCAGGCTGACTTAACCTTCTCCGTCCTCTCATCGCATTACACTGAAGTATTGGAATATTAACCAATTTCCCATCGACTACGCCTCTCGGCCTCGCCTTAGGGGTCGACTCACCCAGCCCCGATTAACGTTGGACTGGAACCCTTGGTCTTTCAGCGAACGGGTTTTTCACCCGTTTTGTCGTTACTCACGTCAGCATTCGCACTTCTGATACCTCCAGCAGACTTCTCAATCCACCTTCATCGGCTTACAGAACGCTCCCCTACCACGTATACAATGTATACATCCGCAGCTTCGGCACATAGTTTTAGCCCCGTTACATCTTCCGCGCAGGCCGACTCGACTAGTGAGCTATTACGCTTTCTTTAAAGGGTGGCTGCTTCTAAGCCAACCTCCTAGCTGTCTATGCCTTCCCACATCGTTTCCCACTTAACTATGATTTTGGGGCCTTAGCTGGCGGTCTGGATTGTTTTCCTCTTGACTACGGACGTTAGCACCCGCAGTCTGTCTCCCGGATAGTACTCATCGGTATTCGGAGTTTGCATCGGTTTGGTAAGTCGGGATGACCCCCTAGCCGAAACAGTGCTCTACCCCCAATGGTATTCGTCCGAGGCGCTACCTAAATAGCTTTCGGGGAGAACCAGCTATCACCAGGCTTGATTAGCCTTTCACCCCTATCCACAAGTCATCCCCTGGCTTTTCAACGACAGTGGGTTCGGTCCTCCAGTTAGTGTTACCCAACCTTCAACCTGCTCATGGATAGATCGCCTGGTTTCGGGTCTACACCCAGCAACTATACGCCCTATTAAGACTCGGTTTCCCTACGGCTCCCCTATGCGGTTAACCTTGCTACTGAATGTAAGTCGCTGACCCATTATACAAAAGGTACGCAGTCAC
>NZ_VOXW01000041.1:0-3795 GCF_013420555.1 Acinetobacter sp. Q85-2 | reverse complement strand
GAGCAAGGAAAACATGACGAAGCCAATAAACTATTGGCTGAATCAAAAACACAAAGCCATAAGCCACGTTCACGCTAAAATTTAAATTTTCTTTTTTTGGCGTTTATTAAAATTATCTAAACAATACATGGTCTTATAGAGCGAGTGTCTACGAGCGAACTAGCAATATTCGACCATCGACCCTCTGAAAAACCGCTTTTAAATGATTTGAATCCTAGAAAATCTATATTTTCATGCTGAAATTTGCCCCTAGACGAGCGAAGCGAGCATAAAGCTTTATGAGCGAAGCGAATCCATTCTTGCTTTTGCTTTTAGATTTCACACACAGGATTAACCAAAAAATTGCCCCTCGAAGCGAGCTTGCGAGCTTCAAAAAGTACGAGCTTTAGCGAGTACATAGGGCAATTTTGACCACTCCCCTCTTTTTTTTATTTTTTAGTTTTTAATACTTTTACGCCACCTAAAAGCATTGCCACATAAGGATTTCAGGCTTCATATGACTACGTTTACCTTGCAATATGACTACGTTTACCTTGCAATATGACTACGTTTACCTTGCAATATGACTACGTTTACCTTGCAAAAGACTTCATTATAAAATAATGTAGTTATAACTTCATAAAAAAACCATGTAGTTATTAATGAAAAAGGATCTAGTTGTTAAAGATAATGCCCTGATTAATGCAAGCTACAACCTTGACTTGGTTGAGCAACGTTTAATCCTATTGGCGATACTGGCGGCCAGAGAGTCCAATACGCCTACACACAAAGATTTAACTATCCATGTTGATAGCTATATTAATCACTTTAATGTCCACAGAAACACCGCATACCAAGCCTTACAGGATGCCAGTAGGAATCTGTTTGAGCGAAGATTTAGCTATCAGAAGCTCACCCCTAAAGGCAATATCGAGAATGTAACAAGCCGATGGGTGCAACGAGTGTCATATGTAGAGAATGAAGCTCTTGTCCGTATCAGGTTTTCAGATGACGTTGAGCCACTGATCACCAACCTAGAGAAGCACTTCACCAGTTACGAGCTTGAGCAGGTAAGTAACTTAACCAGTGTTTACGCTATTCGACTGTATGAGCTTCTAATCGCATGGCGTAGCACTGGTAAGGTCGCTATGATTGAACTTGATGAATTACGCTCAAAACTTGGCGTAGAACCTCATGAATACAAAAAGATGGTTAATTTTAAAAGCCGTGTCCTAGATGCTGCTATAGATCAAATTAACGAACATACAGACATCAAGGCAGAATATGAACAGCATAAAAAAGGGCGGTCAATTGTCGGGTTTTCATTCAGCTTTAAACAAAAATCCAAGCCTAAAACAATCAACCATGAACGAGATCCAAGCACGGTTGATATGTTCTGCAACTTGTCAGACAGTCAGATAAATACTTATAGCTCAGTATTGTCTAAAGTCCACAGTATCAGCGACCTAGCAGGGAATAAGGACTATCAAGCATTTGCAATATGGATTGCCAATATTTTACGTGACCCGTCCAGTGTGCGAGAAGAAACGGCAAAACGCATATTCAAGGCATTGCGAACAGAAACAGATTTTAAAGGTTAAATGGGAGTATTACTAATGACTGATTTATCAAAACTAAGTGAAACCGAGCTATTAGCTATCTGGAATAAAGATAATTTTGGACTGAAAGGTCAACTATACAAACTAGAACAAGAGTACATCGAAGCCAAAGAAATATTGGATAACTGGCAGAATAAAGACCACCCACTTTATGAACGTCATAAGGATTGTGTGGATGGTCTAGTTACAAGGATTCAGGACATACAAAAAAAGCTCAAGCAGTAATTAAAATCAAAGACCAAATAATTTTCTATCACGATCTTCTGTTAAATACTCGTTCAAGTCAGCAAGAATTTTTGCCTTTTCTGAATCATCTTGCATTTTTTTTAACGCCAAAGAACCAAGCAAAATTTTACGTCTAGTATCTTCTTTTCGCTGTTGATCCGTTGCTTTCTTTTTTTCACGAGCCAAAACAGCTTGCTTCTGAGCTTTAAGCTGTTTCAAACGTTCTTCTTGTTTAGCAATTTGCTGTTCCAAAGATTCGACTTTCATTACAAATCCAATGCCTAAAAAAACCACAGTTAGCATAAGCGTACATTAATTGAAATTCAAGGTACTATCTGCTATCGTGGTTTTCCCAAAGGGCGCACTTTACCATTGAGAAAAATCTTCGATTTTTTCAATGGAAGTACGGCAGGGGATTCCCCCTACAACCCCAAACCAGCTTATGCAAGCTGGGAAATTTGGAAACCCAAATTTAAGAGCAAAAGCAAAATGGCAATCTTTCATTTTTCCGTCAAAACGATAAGCCGAAGTGCAGGGCGTTCAGCCGTTGCATGTTCTGCCTATCGTTCAGGTGAAAAATTAGAAGATCATTATCAAGGAAAAATTCAGGACTACACCCAAAAAACAGGTGTGGAATCTAAAAAAATCTATGCACCTGAAAACACTAAAAAAGAATTATTAGATCGTCAAGAATTATGGAATGCAGTTGAACAGGTTGAACGTAGAAAAGATGCAACTTTAGCAAGAGAGTTTGAAATCGCCTTTCCCCATGAATTTAATGCAGAACAAAGACAAGATTTGCTCGATGAGCTATGCCAGGAAATTGTAGAAAAACATGGTGTAATCGTGGACGCATGTATCCATGCACCACACACAAAAAGCGGAAGTGATGAAAGAAACTTTCATGCACACATCATGTTCACCAGTCGGCAGATTGACCCACAGATTGGTGACTTTGCCAAAAAGAAAAATCGGGACTTCAACAAAGAGCAATCCAGTGAAACCGTGAGCCACTGGAGAGAATACTTTGCAGAATTGACCAACCGCCATTTAGAAAAACATGGCTTTGCAGATCGTGTCGATCACCGTAGTTACAAAGATCAAGGCATAGACCTTGAAGCCACTCAACATGAGGGGCCACAAGTTACCCAACTTCGCAGACAAGGCATAGATACCGAAATCAGTCTATCCAATGATGCCATCCGTGAACGCAACCAATTTAGCCAACACATCAAAGGTTTAGATCAAGAAATACAAGCATCTGAACGACTGTTGAACAACTTGATTCAGACCAGGGAAAATTTAGACCAGGAACAACGCCAAAAAGAAAAAGACCAGGAACAACGTTCCCCTGAAGAATTAACCAAAATCGCATATAGCGTTATTTCGCAATATAACGACGCTGTAGCCACGGAAGCAAAAAACATAGCACTAACTACCCAAAAAACAGAAATCGAGCAAATAAACGCTGTTTTGGAGCAAATAGAGCTATCAAAAACCAATCTTGAACACCAAAAAGAACAATTAGGCAAAAGACCTATGTTTTTTGGTGGGAAATGGGATGCTGCAAATGCAGAAATTCAAACCCAATGGCAAGAATTGGACAGTCAGGAACGAGATTTAAAGACCAAAACCCCACGTTTAGAACCTGAACGCTATACAGATCGGGCAAAAGAGATCGTAAACAAAGCTAATCCGAACCTGAAAGCCAAACATGATCGAGCAAGACTTCACCTTGAACGTGAACAACAACGGAAGTTAGCCGAACAAGAAAAGCGGAAACAGGAAGCCAAGGCACAACAAGAACGAGAAAAACAGGCGTTTTTTGCACGTAAAGCCTTACGTGAGCAAGGAAAACATGACGAAGCCAATAAACTATTGGCTGAATCAAAAACACAAAGCCATAAGCCACGTTCACGCTAAAATTTAAATTTTCTTTTTTTGGCGTTTATTAAAATTATCTAAACAATAC
>NZ_VOXW01000004.1:0-197946 GCF_013420555.1 Acinetobacter sp. Q85-2 | reverse complement strand
GTGATGGGAGAGCATGTTCAAGAGTGGATTCTAAATGTTCAGATAAAGACATAAAAAAATGAGCGTATTTACATACACTCATTTTTACTACATTTTTCTAATATTTGCTTAACTGACTGGCATTACCTCGTTTGAGGACTTTTTTAATTTTATTAACTAAAGGCTAAATGTTACTTATTCAGTAAAGTTAAATTGGTTGAATTTAAATAAGCCAATAATAGATTTTGATTTGCTGTTAAATTCGTCCAGCGTTGATTTGCACCACCGGTACAATTATAGCGAATTAAGTCTGCACGATTATTCTGCAATCGCCCTGTATTTAAGTCCATACATTGGCCACTTTGGCGAATGGTTGTAGTTTCAGGATTCATCGTCCAAATTTGATTATCTAGGTTTAAGCTACAACGTTCCAAAGTAATTTTTGCAGAACCCCCATTGCCAGTTAAACACTGCCCCAAATCAGATTTACTGTGGATTCGTCCCACCGCATCATAAATCCATTGTTCTGAATCATCTGCCGTACAACCTGTTTGACCACTAATAAAAACATTTAATTTACCATCAGCTAAAGTCTCAGTTTTCAAACAGTTCGTACCATTTTTTATCAATGTTGCTTGTTCAAAAACACCATCACGGTTTAATACCAACTTTTGCATAAAACTGGTTAATGCCGTTGATGCTTCAGGCACTTGATTAGATAGATCTTTATAATAAACATTCATCCAACGATTGATACGGTATGCTGTATTTTGCTGGGCTTCATAACGGTCAAATTGCTGACGCGCAACTGAACTTAACAGCGCCTTATCATTTTTATAGGTATCAAACAGCATCTTAGCCGTTGGATCTAAATTCACAACTGCATTGTTAACTTGAGCCACTAGTGCTTGTTCGAGCTGCGGTAATTCAATCGAACGTAAAGCACTATAACCTGCTTCACGGCCTATTTTCACAGCAGGCTTAATCATATCGCTGTAAACTGGAATCACGATATTCGAAAGCAATTTAGCTTCTGCTCCTGCTTTCTTACAATACAAATCTACTGATTTTGGCTGATCGCTAATCGCTAAATTGACATGTAGTTTATTTGCATTTGAACCCATACGGTTCGGAGATAATGCAATGATCTTATTCTGCGATGGATATTGTACATTAAGCCAGCACGATGAACTTGCAGTCGCTGTATCAGCAGTCGGCAAATCAAAGACATTCCCCCAGTTACCTCGTGCCGCAGGATATAACAAACCTACTTGTTGTTCAGGGTCATATCCACCCAAAATGGTATACACAGGCACACCTATTTGTTTTGGTTTTAGATAATTACCATCTTGGCTGTTAAACCAAATATCAGAGGATTTCGGTACTTTAGGTTGAGTAACTTCCATGGTGCGGGTTTGTGTATTCCAAAGTTTATACCCAGTTGGAGAGCTTACATCCCATACTGCACGATTGAAATGTGGCTGAATTTTTAAGAATGTACTATAGCCAGTATAGTGGGTATAACGTGAGTAAGTGCTGTTAGGATAACCACCAGCCATAGAGTCACGGCCATAAGGGAATAAGTTTTTAAAATTCGGCGTACCTGAACTTGCATCCCATAATGAAGTCGACGTCCAACTTAAATTACCACGCATTTTATTACGGTTAGCAATATAGCCCCAACCACTGTCGGCATGGTGAGACGCCCAAAAGTAATTCGTCACGCCATCCGTGGTTACAGCACCTGGATAATGTCCAAGTCCATAATGATGTCCAATTTCATGACTAAATTCATTACCGACCGAATCAATTAAGGTCAACATACCGTTACCACCACTGAGACCATGGTTGTTATAACCATTGGCATAGCGACCACGTGAATGGTGAGTTATCACAGATTGAGTCAGTTGTGGTTGAGATTGACTTGACATTGAAGCGCTCGTCACCCCCCAGTTCGCAAGATTAATGCCTACACTAAACGTTGATTTCCCCACGTTTTCACGCATATCACCTGCATATACCCCTCCATCACCCGCACTGGCTTCGTTATAAATAACACCCGATGCTACGATCACTTTATCAAGTTGGATATCATCGTACTTGGCAACTGTCATTGCCGCCGCAGGAATAGTTTGGAAATAATCTGTACCCGCCTTCTCAGGCTCAAGTAACATATAATGTCCATTTGAAACTGGCGGCTCACTTAACATACCTATGCGTATATTATTCAGTACCAATTCACCAGGTGAGGCAAAATCAATTTTTTCTTCAACCAACTCACCACTTCGTTTCTGTGCATCAACAATTTTGAGTTTTAAACCCGGTTTAACTTCATCCCAATTCAGCTTTGTGGTCCACGCACGTTTGCTATAAACCACATCTGGACGACCTTTTTGACCACTTTGATCTGAAAGTGGCATTTGACTTGGGTCATCTAAATTTACTGTTCGAACTAAGCGATTATTTTGATAAATTTCGACTTTTAATTGTCCAACATCCTGCATATCAAGTGCTGGTGTCACAATCAATAACGCATCTTTCTCTGTCGTCAAGCGCGGCATTTTTTTAGCTTCATTACCATTTGGGTCGACAACATGACTTTGCCCAAATTGAACTTGGGCATTGAAGCTTCCTTCTAAATCATTTCGTATAACTCGAATTTCGTCATTGGCATCATAATCATAAAAACCTATAGATGTTTCATCTGCCACATCTTGACTTGGTTCCGGATACTTTTGCTGTGTCTCACTCGGTAAAGACTCTCCAGAAGCGTTTTCTGCCCCCCCACCTCCACCACAAGCTGTAAGTATGACTGACATAATACAAACACTTAAAGTGTTATATGAAAAACCTATCACAGTTTTCATGTTTAATTCCCCAATACACCGCATATTCGCTAAATTAAGTGATCTATATTTTTATATAAATCAATATTTTATGATTTATTTATGATATTTTAAAAAGAAATTATTTCAATTGCCGTATTTTGTCAGAAACTGACAGACACTATTTTTCATTATAAAAACAATAACAAATTCAATCATTATGATGTGACTAATGTTTTACTTTTCAACTAAATCATGACACAACAGAAGATGTTGAAGATTTTAATCCAGACAAATTTTGTCAACATTATTTTATATTTATAAAATCCATTAAGAAAAAACAAATCCCTTAAAAAAATTATGGTATTTTAAATCAAATGAATTCTTCCAAAATATTTTCCCAATAAGGAATTTTAGAATGATTAATCGCTTTTTACCTTCACTCGAAAAATTTGAAGAAACAGAAAAACAATATATCGAGTACTTCACCGCCAAAGGTGAAAAAGATGTCATTGGAAAAGTTATATCAAATATGAAATCTACTGCAGAAATTCAAGCATCTCAGGGTGTGGATGCTTGGCTATGGTGTTTATTTACCTGCAATCGAGCGAATTTTTGCCATGCATAAAGGTGAAAGTGAAGCTGATTTTTTTGCTCGCACCCAATATCCACACGATGTCGTCACTGCCTATAGCCTAAATGGACATGATTTGGCCACGCTCATTGCAGCAGACAAATATAGTCGTATGCACCAACAGCAAGTTGCTGTGAATACCAGTCAATGGCCGCTCAATGAAAATGGTCGAGTGCTTGAATTAAATGATTTTCCAGCACGTATTCGCGCTAAAATTTAGTATTTATTAAAGATAAATTTTACTTAAAGCATCTTAACAATCAGTGAGGTGCTTTTTATAGTGCTATTAAGATGAAATTACGGGTACGCTTGTTGAAATTCACGAATATTCAATTCGTTTAATTCACCACGCCAAATCCATTTCAGTTTTGAGTCTAAGAAAACATCCCCTTCAAACCAAACGAATAAACCTTCCATCATTTGTGGCCAGTCTTCCTGTGACACCTCATTACGCCCTGAAATTACCGCAATAATCGCAGCCAGAATGGTGTCATGACTGACCGCCAGACTTAGGCCGCCCGGACTGTTAGGATGAGTGTTATAAATCAGTTCCAGCACATCCACCACGCCGTGAATCGGGTGTTTCATGCCCGGCAAGGCATTATTGACAAAGCTGTTAATAAAGCCCAACGCACCCTGCTGGCGAAAATACGGACCAGCCTGCTTGATGTCCAGCACAAAACTGCCTGGCTCGACCAGCAAGCCCTGCTCGACAATTTCAATATGATGGGTATTTGGTGCAATATGTACCGAGTCGGCGCCTTCAATCATTAAGGCGGCAGTATCGACACAGCGCTGGATTGGACTAGAGATACAATGCTGAATGGCGCGTCCGCTATGGTCAATGAGATAAGCCCCCCATTTTTGCGCCAGTTCACGTCCCGGACCGGTTAACTGCAAATCATAGCCCGCCAGTCCCTGTCCAGCCACATTTTCACGAATGGAATGCCGGGTAAACAAGGTCACGGGAGTATGCACATCGGGCAACAAATCAATTGCCTTTAACATACTCGGTGGAAGCAGCTCTAACGCCATGGATCAAGCCAAATACAAAGGTGTTAAGCCCACTATAGCATGTTGGCAAATTAGCTCAATGTTCATTCGCCATAAGTGCTAGAGCACGCAAGGCAATCTCTTTCATTTCGGCATTTTTATAGGCAATAAAATTGCCATTTAACAGCGTATCACGATGGTTATATAAAAATGGCCGTCCCTGAAAATCAATCAGGCCACCGCCAATCCGTTCAATCAGGCATTGGCCAGCACTGGTGTCCCATTCACTGGTTGGGTGAAAACGCGGATATAAATCCACTTTATCTTCCAGCATCATGCAGAACTTATAGGCGCTGCCAGCACGAAAAACCGTATAGTCCTGTTCAATCGTAGCGAGCGCCTGTAGATACTGCTCATAGACCGGTTTATTTTGGCTACTTTGACTTAAACCGACTTGAATCTGCGGACCACTGTCTACATATAGATAGGCGTACCATTGCTGTTGCTGGATATTAAACCGTAGCGGCAGGCCCTGTTTGGGGCAGATATACACCGTTTGCTCGCCCGGAATCGCCAGAATGGCAAAGGTGGTATGAATGCCTTCGACCAGACTCAGGTTAATGGTAAATTCCGGACGTTGATGTAAAAACTCTTTGGTGCCATCGAGTGGATCAAGCAGCCAGAACGTGTCCCACCGCGCCCGATCATAAACTGCGCCTTCTTCTGACAGTAGCGGCACATCTGGAAACTGCTGGGCCAGCTGTTCTGTAATGAAGGCATTCACCCGAAAATCGGCCTGGGTTACGGGCGATTCATCGCTTTTGTGTTCAATATCAAAATCGGCACCGGAACAATAACGCTGATATTCTTCTCGCAAGATTTCACATGCCTGTGTCACAATGGGCATCAGCTGCAAAATCAGTGGATCTTGTGGTGCTGTGGTTTTTTTAAACATAGATAGCCTTATATGTCGAATTATTCTGATCAACCCACCATCATCTTTGACATGGATGGTACGCTGCTTGACCTTGCCTATGATGATTTCATCTGGAATGAGCTGTTACCGGTCCGCTATGCCGAGCTGCATCAATGCAGTCTGGCCGAAAGCCGGGATACCCTGTTCCAGTTTTATCAGGAACACAACCATACCCTCAACTGGTATTCATCGCGCTTCTGGACCAGTAAAGTCGGGGTCGATGTACTGGCCATGCAGATTGAGCACAAACATAAGGTGGCTTTAAGACCGGGCTGTATCGAGCTGCTCGATTACCTAAAAGCCAATGGCTATCCAATCTGGCTGGCCACCAATGCCGACTGCGCCGGACTGGCCTTTAAACTTGAGCAGACCGGTCTGGCCAACTATTTTGATGTCATGATCAGCAGTGAAAGCGTTGGACATGCCAAAGAATTTGTCGAGTTCTGGCAACACCTGGCACAGCAGCATCCTTTTGATCCTGCCCGCTGTTACTTTATTGATGATACCGAAAAAGTACTCAATGGTGCAGCAAAATTCGGTATTCAACAGCTGCTGACCATTCAGCAGCCTTCATCAGGCAAAGCAGCCCGTGTAGACAGCCGTTATCCGATGCTGCATGCGCTGACCGACCTGATTCCCCTATTGCAACACGCTGAGGAAAACAAAATATATGCCTAAATCTGCTCAACACGAAGCTGTAGAAAGCATGCGTATTGACAAGTGGCTCTGGGCGGCCCGCTTTTTTAAAACCCGTTCAATTGCCAAAGCAGCCATTGAAGGCGGCAAGGTGCATCATAATGGTGAGCGCGTCAAAGTTTCCAAGGAAATCCGGGTTGGTATGGAGCTGACCGTACAACAGCACTTTGACCGCAAAACGGTCAAAGTGCTGTCTTTATCGGCAGTCCGTGGTCCGGCACCGGTGGCCCAGCAACTTTATGAAGAAACTGAGGTCAGTATTGCTCGTCGGGAATTGATTGCATCACAAAGAAAGTTGCATAATCTAGCACGGCCTGATCATCGTCCAAGTAAAAAAGACCGACGACAAATCAGTAAATTTAAACAAGAAAATGATCAGTCCTATGACCAGTCCTGGTCATATCATGATGATTAATTTTGGGCGTCAGAATGTGTCGCAAGGCCACTGATTTTCATAGAAGAGAAACATAAATTCTGTCACTATACTCGGGTGGAAAGAGTTTGAAGTACATACATCCACTTGAGTATATTGTTTGGTGACATCGTATTGAGGTTGTAAGATGGATGAGAATAAAAGCAAGGCGCTAAATGCTGCCCTAAGCCAGATTGAAAAACAGTTTGGTAAAAACACAGTAATGCGTCTTGGTGACAATACCGTACAAGCTGTAGAAGCAGTATCTACCGGTTCATTAACGCTGGATATTGCGCTCGGTATTGGTGGTTTACCAAAAGGCCGTATTATTGAAATTTATGGCCCTGAATCTTCAGGTAAAACCACAATGACCCTGCAAGCCATTGCGGAATGTCAAAAAGCCGGCGGCACCTGTGCCTTTATTGATGCCGAACATGCTCTTGATCCTCAATATGCGCGCAAACTGGGTGTAGATATTGACAACCTGCTGGTTTCACAACCGGACAACGGTGAACAGGCGCTGGAAATTGCCGACATGCTGGTACGTTCAGGCGCAATTGACCTGATCGTTGTCGACTCTGTTGCAGCCCTGACCCCACGTGCCGAAATTGAAGGCGAAATGGGTGATTCACATATGGGCCTGCAGGCTCGTCTGATGAGCCAGGCGCTACGTAAAATTACCGGTAATGCCAAACGTTCTAACTGTATGGTGATCTTCATTAACCAGATCCGTATGAAGATTGGTGTGATGTTTGGTAGCCCGGAAACCACCACTGGTGGTAACGCACTGAAATTCTATGCCTCAGTACGTTTAGATATTCGCCGTGTTGGTCAGGTCAAAGAAGGTGATGAAATTGTCGGTTCTGAAACCAAAGTAAAAGTGGTGAAGAACAAGATGGCACCTCCGTTCCGTGAAGCGCTGTTCCAGATTCTGTACGGCAAAGGTGTGAACCATTTAGGTGAACTGGTCGACCTGGCTGTGCAGCAAGAGATTGTGCAAAAAGCTGGTGCTTGGTATTCATATCAAGGTGAAAAGATTGGCCAAGGTAAAAACAATACCATTCGCCATCTGGAAGAACATCCTGAACTGGCACAGACCATTGAAAAACTGATTCGTGAACAGCTATTAACCACAGGCAACGTGGTTGAAGAAAAAGACGAAGAGGAACCTGACTTTTCATTAGATCTGTAAGACTCAACTGTTGAGACTTTAGACATTACACAATACGCCCTACGGGGCGTTTTGTTATTATGCTGATGACCCTTTTCTGCGAGATGCTTATGTCAGATGCGAAATTCACTAAACTGTTGGACTATGAAACCTTAAAGCAGCAATTTGGCGATGCAGAAGATCAGCCAGCACCATCTGTATCTGCAACTGTCCCGCCTGAATTTGATCCTGAAGAACGTTTATTCGATCATAATAACAGCCAGGAACACAAACCCGGTTTAAGCGGTTCACGTTTGCGCTCTTATGCCTTTGCAGTCCTGACCCGTAAAGAATATTCCAAAGCTGAACTGATTGAGAAACTGGCGCTGTATGCAGAAAACCGTGAAGAAGTGGTCGTTTTGGTCGATGAACTGTCACGCGAGAATTACCAGAGTGACCAGCGTGTGGCCGAAACCCTGCTGTCCAGCCAAAAGCGCAAAGGCAAAGGCCCCAATCAGATTAAAATGAAGCTGAAAAGCAAAAAAATTGATACCGCTTTAATTTCAGAAGAACTGAAAGAAACCGACTGGGTGCAGCAAGCCTACGAATTAAAAGTTAAAAAGTTTGGTACTGATGTCACGAAAGACCCGAAACTGAAAGCCAGACAGATCCGCTTTTTAATGTATCGTGGTTTTGAAATGGATGCGATTATGAAGGCGATTAACCGTAAAGCAGAAGATTAAAAACTGAATCTAGAGATGTAGATAAGCATCTAACTAGGATGAAACATCGACAAATATAAGAAAATAATATAGGGATTAAATCGAAAGGAAATTAAAAAGAAAAAAGCGATATTCTAAGAATTATAAAAATGGTGGCAACCCTACCAGCAAAGCTTCGGCACATCCCACGTCTGCTACCGTTGCTACCTTCCGGTCCTGGCGGGGTTCACAGGGTGAAATTGCGAAGTAACCGGCAGGGCTACCATTGCAGAAACAGAGTATAGACAATTTTATTGAACTTGCAAGTCCTGATTGCGCTTTTATATAAATCAGCCATCTATTTGATTATTAAAAAAACAGTTTGTATTTAATTGGTTATTTTGCAACAGAATTCCGAGAATTTTTACAGACGCCTAATTCATGACAACTTTGTAAAAGCTTATTGCAATTCGGGTTCGGGCCGTTTTTAATGTGCACATGATGATGATTTGGAATGAGCCCTTTCCTGACCGCACATTCCCAGTAAAGATAAAAGATGGATATGAAAATGATGCTAAAAAAGCATACGCTCTGTGCACTCACCCTGCTCTGCTCTGCGCCAGCACTGGCCAATATTCCCATTGAATCACGCGGCTTAAGTCAGAACAGCGGCAGCGCCAGCACCCCGGCGGCCATTGGCGCCTCCAATAGTGGCGCTCCGGTCACCACCAACCTGAACTGGCAATTGATGCAAAAAAACCAGCAGCTTGAAAATGATATTCGCACCCTGCGTGGCAAAATGGAAGAACAGGAAAACGAGATTGCCCAGCTCAAGCATGAACTGACCAACCGTTATACCGATTTAGACCAGCGTCTTGAACTGCTGAACCAGAAAATTGATCCGGAAGCGGCACCTGCTGTAGAGGAGGATAATCAACAGGATAGTTCTCCCAGTACAGCCAGCAGCAGCCAACCCGCCAGTAACCCCGTAAATAATACCGCTGCCCCAGCGCCAGCAGCGACCACCGTGGTTAGCACACAAAGTTCGACGGAAGAACTGGAAAAAGCGGCCTATACCATCGCTTTGGATGCCTATAAACAAGGCGGTGCAAAAAAAGCCATTGCCCCAATGCAAAACTTTATTAAAAACCATCCGAATAGCGTGTATATTAGCAATGCCTATTTCTGGCTGGCCGAGTTTAATCTGGCAATTGAACCAACCAACTACAACGAAGCCAAAAAGAATTTTGAAATTGTTGCCAGCAAATATCCAAATTCGTCTAAAGCCTCTAATGCGGTGTATCGTCTGTATAGCATTGCCAAAAATGTCGACAAGAATGATGCACTAGCCGCGCAGTATCGTAGCACCCTGCTGACCAAATACCCGTCTTCCCAGGAAGCCAGCTTTGTGAAAAGCTCATAACCCCAAAGCCTCAGATGAGGCTTTTTTTTATAACAGCAGGATCGTGTTTAACGATGGGTATGTACTGACATAACAATGCCCATCCCGGCCAGCAGACTGACCACAGCCGTACCGCCATAACTCATTAACGGTAATGGATCGCCGGTTACCGGTAAAATCCCGCTGACCATACCGGAGTTTAAAAACACAAAGAAGAAGAAGGTCAAGCCAACTGCACCGGCATATAGGCGACCGAAATTATGAAAACAGCTCAGGCTGATAATCAGGCAGCGGATAATAATTGCAGCAAACAGCGCGAACAGTAAAAATACGCCAAAGAAGCCAAATTCTTCAGCATAGGTCGACATAATAAAGTCAGTATGATGCTCCGGCAAATAACCCAAATGCGACTGAGTGCCTTCCAGATAGCCCTTACCGGTCAGACCACCCGAACCAATGGCAATTTTAGATTGAATAATATTCCAGCCAGCGCCGAGTGCATCAGATTCCGGATCAAACAGGGTTAAAATCCGTTTCTTTTGATATTCCTGTAATAAAAACATCCAGGCCAGCGGCGCAACAATGGCCATCGCCGCAAATGCCCCGCCAATTAAACGCCAGGACATACCGCTCAGAAACAATACAAAAATGCCTGGAATAATCAGGCCAATGTTCAAGTCCGGCTGTAGTGCCACCAGCACAAAAGGAATACCGAGCAGCACCAGCGCACCGACGATTTGCAGGAATTTGGGTGGAAACGGTTTACGAGCAAAATACCAGGCCATCATCAGTGGCATGGTAAATTTCATGAATTCACTGGGCTGCATACTGCCAATACCGGGCAGACTGATCCAGCGTTTGGCCCCCATGCGGGTTTCACCAATCAGCAGCACCAGTACCAGCATGAGCACGGCCAGGGCATAAAAATAGGGACTGGCGGCCTGATAGACCTTGGGCGGAATCTGCGCACAGATAAACATGGCAATAAAGCCGATACCAAAGCTGATGCCCTGACGCATCACCATTCCCATATCCTGTGCGGTGGCACTATACACCACCATCAGCCCTAAAATTGCATTCAGGATCAGGAAGCATAATAGCCAAGGATCGAGGTGTAGTTTGGTCCAGCGAGAGGTATCGCTTTTAATGCTTCTTCCATCACGTAAAGAGTGACGTAAAAAACGATACTGCTGAGAAGGTATCATTGCGCCCCATTCAATCCAGATAACAAATCATCGGCAATTATAGGATGAACCATGCGCAGAGTGAATCGGAAATACACACTCGACTCATGATTTCAGCAAAGATTTTTTATGCAGTGGTTGCAGCGTGCTGGGCTTGCAGAATTAAACGCGCCAGCTCCAGATCATCGGGATAGGTAATTTTAATATTGTCCGAGCGTCCCTGTACCACCTGTACCGGATAGCCACTATGCTCCAGTGCACTGGCTTCATCGGTAATATTCACCTCTTGCGCCAATGCCTGTTCAATCGCACGTTTAAGCTCACCTAAGTGCGCCATTTGCGGGGTTTGTGCCTGCCACAGCTGGGCACGGTCTACCGTGGTCTGAATCTGCTGCTGCGTTTCTACACGCTTGAGGGTGTCACGGACCGGAATGGCCAAAATAGCACTCTGGTTGCTGTGTACTGCCTGATTTACCAATGCATATAAGTTTTCAACCGCCACACAGGGACGCGCGGCATCATGCACCAGTACCCAGTCTTCATCCGATGCAATAGCAGATAAATACTGCAAGGCATTCAGCACCGAGTTGACCCGCTCTGCGCCACCCAGACAAAAATGGGCTTTATCCTGATGTGCAAACGGCAAACGCTGAGCCACATCATCCTGCGCACCAATGGCCAGCACATAACCTGCCAGCGGCAACTGATTTAAACGCGCTACCGTATGCTCCAGCACCGTGTGGTCCTGGATCATCTGATATTGCTTGAGTTCGGATTTGGAAAAGCGACTGCCCGAGCCTGCTGCCGGAATAACGGCCCAAAGTTTATGGTGTAGGGGTTGTTGCAGCTGGCTGTGGTGCTTCATTGGTACGTAAATCTACCTGGGCATTCGGATTGATATAAATCGGCTTATATTGGGTACTGATGGTACTCATCTGTACAAAAGTTTCATGTGGTTTAATTAAGCCCAGATCAAGACGGGCATGTTCTTCGATGGCTTCAATACCATTCTTCAAATCATAAACTTCTGCGGCCAGAACGCGATTACGCTCTTTTAGCTCATCATTCAATTCCATCTGTTGCTGGATTTTCTGGGTCAGTTCCTGATGTTCACGATAACCACCTTCACCAAACCAGTATAAATATTGAAACCCTGCGATCAGAACGATCGCAAGGCCCAACAGTACTTTACTCGATTTCGAGTCGAATACACTTAACATTGACATCTGTCGCTTAGTTTAAACCTTTAAACTCAGCTTTACCGCGATATGCAGCATTCGTCAATTCTTCAATACGAAGTAATTGGTTATATTTCGCTACACGGTCAGAACGGCATAGAGAACCAGTCTTGATTTGACCTGCTGCTGTACCTACTGCAAGATCAGCAATGGTCGAGTCTTCAGTTTCACCTGAACGGTGAGAAATAACCGTTGAGTAACCATTGGCTTTTGCAAGGTAGATGGCATCTAAAGTTTCAGTCAAGGTACCAATCTGGTTGTATTTAATCAGAATCGAGTTACCCACTTTTTCGTTGATACCGCGTTGCAGGATTTTAGGGTTAGTCACGAACAGGTCATCACCGACCAACTGGATCTTGTCGCCAAGAATTGACGTCAGGTAAGACCAGCCTTCCCAGTCAGATTCATCTAAACCATCTTCAATTGAGATAATTGGATATTGGTTTACCAGGCCAGCTAAATAGTCAGCAAACTGGTTGCTGGTGAATGCTTTGTTGCCTTCGCCTTCCAGTACGTATTGACCATTCTTGTAGAATTCAGAAGATGCACAGTCAAGCGCAAGCATCATGTCAGAACCTGCCTTGTAGCCAGTCTGTTCAATTGCTTCAAGAATTACGGTAATTGCTTCTTCGTTTGAACGTAAGTTCGGCGCGAAACCACCTTCATCACCTACAGCTGTGTTCAAACCTTTTTTCTTTAATACTGATTTTAACGCATGGAATACTTCAGCGCCTGAACGTAATGCTTCAGCGAATGAAGTGAAGCCTACTGGCTCAATCATGAACTCTTGGATATCAACAGTGTTGTCTGCGTGCGCACCACCGTTCAGGATGTTCATCATTGGCACAGGCATAGTCAAAATGGTTTGACCACGTAAATCTGCGATGTATTGGAAAAGAGGAATTTTCTTTTCATCAGCAGCAGCGCGTGCAGCAGCCAAAGATACGGCTAGCGTTGCGTTTGCACCTAATTTTTCTTTGTTTTCAGTACCATCTAAAGCAATCATCGTATTGTCGATGTCTTTTTGCTCAAATACTGATTTACCCACCAGCGCATCACGGATTAGCGTGTTAACGTTGTTTACGGCAGTTTTCACACCTTTACCTAAGTAACGTGCTTTATCGCCATCACGAAGTTCTAAAGCTTCACGAGAACCAGTTGAAGCACCAGATGGTGCACATGCACGGCCAACTACGCCAGATGCTAAGATTACGTCTGCTTCGATGGTTGGGTTACCACGAGAGTCCAAAATTTCACGTGCACGAATGTCAACGATTTGGCTCATGAACAATTCCTCAGTTGATTGAATAATAGATGCTGTTGCGGGCATCAATGAGTATCTAACTTTTTGAATCCTTTAACTAAAGTATCCAATTCTTTTAATTGCGCCAAGAATGGCTCTAGCTGTGACAGGCGCAGCGCACACGGGCCATCACATTTGGCCACATCCGGATCTGGATGCGCTTCCAGGAATAAACCTGCAAGCCCGGTCGCCATACCGGCACGCGCCAGTGTGGTGATTTGCGCACGGCGACCACCTGCTGAATCGGCACGGCCACCCGGCGTTTGCAGCGCATGGGTCACATCGAAGAAGACCGGTACATTCATCTCTTTCATGATGTCAAAGCCCAGCATATCGACCACCAGATTGTTGTAACCAAAGGCTGAGCCCCGTTCACAAAGAATCAGTTTGTCATTACCAGCTTCCAGACATTTATGCAGGATATGACGCATTTCATGCGGCGCAAGGAATTGGGCTTTTTTAATGTTGATGATGGCCTGTGTTTTGGCCATAGCTTCAACTAAATCGGTCTGACGGCTTAAAAAGGCAGGAAGCTGAATAATGTCAGCAACTTCAGCCACCGGCGCAGCCTGATACGGCTCATGCACGTCGGTGATAATCGGAACATTGAAGTGTTTTTTGATGTCTGCCAGCCACTCAATCCCTTTTTCCAGGCCTGGGCCCCGGAATGAGTTCAGGCTTGAACGGTTGGCTTTATCAAAGCTGGCCTTAAAAACGTAAGGAATATTCAAACGTGTGCAGATATCAATATAGGTTTCTGCAATTTCAAAGGCCAAATCTTTGGACTCAAGTACGTTCATGCCGCCGAATAGTACAAATGGCAAGTGGTTTGCCATTTGTATATCGCCTAAACGTACAACTTCTTGTGCTTTTAATTGTGACATTTAAACTTCCTGGTTTATTCCTTTTACCGCTTAGTGCTTGTTTTGGTACTGCTTTTTGGCAGCATCAATAAAGCTTGCAAACAGCGGATGTCCATCACGTGGCGAGCTGGTAAATTCTGGGTGGAATTGTACCGCAATAAACCAAGGATGTTGAGGGATTTCAACTGTTTCCACCAAGTGCTGTACTGGTGAATAACCTGAGATTTTCATGCCTTTTTCTTCAAGAACAGGAATATAACGGTTATTCATTTCATAGCGGTGGCGGTGACGTTCAATAATTTCTGCTGAACCGTACACTTCACAGGTTTTGGTGCCTTCAACCAGTTCTGATTTTTGTGCACCTAAACGCATGGTACCGCCGAGGTCAGAATCAACTGAACGCTGCTGTACTTCACCACGCTCATCTAACCATTCGGTAATCAGACCAATTAATGGAGATTTGGTTGAACGGTTAAATTCAGTTGAAGTCGCATCTGCAATACCGGCAACGTTACGTGCGTATTCGATCACGGCAAGCTGCATACCTAAACAGATGCCCAGGAATGGTACACCGTTTTCACGTGCATAACGGATGGCCGCCATTTTGCCTTCAGTACCGCGCTCACCAAAGCCGCCAGGGACCAGAATTGCGTCAGCATCTTTCAGTACGGCTGCAACGTCCTGGCTTTCCAGGTCTTCTGCATTGACATAGTCAATCTGTACTTTGACACGGTTTTGAATACCAGCATGCAATAACGCTTCGTTCACCGATTTATAGGCATCTGGCAGTTCAACGTATTTACCAACCATCGCTACACGTACGGTGTATTCCGGATTCAGTAAGGCTTCAACCACGTTATCCCAGTCAGACAGGTCTGCTTCTGGCACATCAAAACCAAAACGTTCACAGATCAGATCATCCACATCCTGCTCATAGAAGGTACGTGGAATTTGATAAATGGTTTTGGCATCTTTACACACCACCACTGCACGCGCTTCAACGTTGGTGAACAGTGCAATTTTGCGGGTAGTATCTGCGTCTACATCGTGCTCAGTACGGCAGATTAAGATATCTGGCTGAATACCGATTGACAGTAATTCTTTAACCGAGTGCTGGGTTGGCTTGGTTTTTAACTCTGCTGCAGACTTGATGTATGGCAACAGGGTTAAATGCATCAGCATGGTACGTTTATGACCGAGCTCAACCATGAGCTGACGGACCGATTCCATGAATGGGAGAGATTCAATGTCACCGACCGTGCCGCCAATCTCAACGATGGCAACGTCATAACCTTCACCTGCGCGAAGGACACGCTCTTTAATATTATCTGTGATGTGTGGAATCACCTGAACGGTACCGCCCAGATAATCACCACGACGCTCTTTATTTAAGACGTCTTGGTACACGCGACCTGATGTGAAGTTGTTTAACTTCGTCATCTTCGCACGACGCAAGAAACGTTCGTAATAACCCAAGTCTAAGTCAGTTTCAGCACCATCCTCTGTGACAAAAACTTCACCATGTTGGAAAGGACTCATCGTCCCTGGATCGACATTGATGTATGGATCCATTTTGACCATGGTTACTTTCAAACCACGGGCTTCTAAAAGTGCAGCAACTGAAGCAGCTGAAATACCTTTACCTAGTGATGAAACAACACCACCAGTCACGAAAATAAAATGGGTCATTGGGTTTCTCGTACAATCGAGCCTAAACTGGCCTGCAATGTTGCGCAATTTTACTTTACTCTGCACCTATAAAGCAAAGTCATTCCGCATCAATTCATAGAACAATAAACAATTGGCTATTCTATCAGCATTTCCGATAAAAAATTAGATTTTATTCATAGGATTTTCATCTGATTTTTTGCTGTTATAATACGCGCATCTCGTTGAACCCTCCTTTTTTAGATTATGAACAAAAAAATTTTGATTTGTGGTGCAATTGCAACCAGTTTATTCCTGAGTGCCTGTGTTAAAAAAGAAGCACCTCAGGAAGAAGAACAGGTTGAAGTTGAGGTTCAGCAAACTGAGCAGATCACTGAGCCAGCCCAGTTCGAGCCACTTGAAGCAGAAACGCCAGAAGTGTCTGAAACTGAAGCGCCAGTGGAATACGAAGTTGAACGTACTGAAACTGAAAACACCACAACTGAAATTCGTCGTGAAGTGACGCCACGTGAACCTGCGCCAGCCCCTCAGCCAGCTCAGGCCGCTCCTGCTGAAGACAAGCCGGTAGAAGCCCGTCCAGCCAACCCGGACCCGGACAGCCAGTCACAAGATGACGCTGTTGCCGCAGCCATTGCCGCAGCAACCCCAGCGCTTGAAAACTGATTTCAGCCTTCAAGCACTGTTGCATAAAAAAACCCAGTCCATGTACTGGGTTTTTTATTGGCCTTTTTATGAAGCTGTTCCATTCAGGAATAAGAACGTTCACCCTGTTGATGCTGGTTCTTTAAATAATCAGCCATTAAACGTGTGGCCCAGGACTGTGGCGCACCTAAACCTTCATAAAAACCGCAATGACTGCCCTTTTTGGTGGTCACCACCATAATATTCGGCATTTTCTGAATACTTTCTTTATACGGTTCCAGATTTTTAATATGACAAACCGGATCATCTTCGGCGTTTAAAATCATCAGGGGAATTTTGACATTCTGGAACACATAAATCGGGTTAATGGCTTTGCTATAACTTTCATAATCATGATAGCCAGCCATCTCAAAATAGGCCTGTTCAAATTCGGCCAGGTTTTGCGCGGTAATGACTTTGGCCAACGATTTGGTTTTCTGCCAGCTACTCCGATAAGGATCAATAAAGGCCTGAATCACCTTTTTGGTCATGACCTTACTATAAAACGGATGAACATGGTTAAAGCCGATTTCGGTGTCATACCCCGGGCACAGTGCAAAAGCAGCTTTTAGCGGCGTTTTGTCGCCTTCTTCACCTAAATAACGCACCAGCAAACCGGTACCGGCCGATGAACCTACCCCATATAGGGCAGAAACCGGGAATTTTTTCTGAATAAACTGGATCTGTTCCCGTAAATCTTCGGTGGAACCAAACAGGCAGATTTTCGGAACCGGCATAGGCAAGTTGGCATGACCACGGCGTAAACATAAGGCAATACGCCAGCCGGTCTGCTGATGTAAATCCCGCACCAGCTCGCTCATGCTCTCGGCAGTTCCGACAATGGTGTGCATTACAATAATGGTTGGGGTGCGTGGTGGCAGATGCAGACCGTACCAGGCAATAGCCGTTACGCCACCATCGGACATGTTCAGCTGCTCAATGGCATCGTAATGCAGGCGGATGGTTTTTTTCTTGATTAAGTCAAAATAAAGCAGATGCGCATGGGTATTGGACAGCCACGGGGTTGGCCGGTATTTCTGTTTCAGTTGCGGTAAAACATCTATACAGCGCCGGATTTGACCTTCGGGATTAAAATATAAGGTCGGTTCTGCGGCGCCGGTCCATTCATCAATCAAGCGCTGGGTGAGCTGGGCCATTTTCTGGATCACAAATTTCATGTTTTGTTCCCCCCTTGTATGGTTTGGCTTATATCATGCTAGTTCTCTCATGTTATGAAGTCAGTTGAGTTCAGGGCTTAGATCAGGTGGGCATAAATTGTGCCATCCGTTGTCCCATCTCGGCAGCCAAAGCTTCGAGGCCGCTTTTAGGACGAATCATCACTTCAAAATCAATGATCTGACCTTGATCATTGAAGCGGATCATATCAATACCCTTGAGTTTTTTATCTCCCACCTGGGCAGAAAACTCAAGCACAACATTGTTACCGTCTGCAGCATAAAATTCACGGTGATAGCTAAAGTTCTCAAAGACCTGAATCACGTTGGTCAGAATAAAAAATACCACCTGCTTGCCGGCATAAGGCTGATAAGCCACCGGAGAACGAAACACCACCTCATCGGCCAGCAGTTCATTCAGGATGGCCATATCACGCTGTTCAAGCATCTGGTGCCAACGGGCAATCGCGGTTTTGGTGATGTGTAAGGTCATTTTGGGGTCCTTTTTTGTTTTGATATTTCATTGCTATATAAACTCCCCCTGAGCAAGTTTTAAAGCATTGCTTTAAAACGAAGTGCAAGAAAGGGGGATTTAGAAGGGTTTTTCTACAAGAATCCCTCCCAACCTCCCTTTTTCAAAGGAAGGAGTTGATTCTATTCAGTGAATTCCCTCAGCTTCCAGAAGATGAGCAACCCTGCTGCACAGGGCAGAGGCGGTTATTCACCCTCTCCCCAGCGCTCTTCCATAGGGAGAGGGTGAAGGAATTGCATTAAATTTTCGCCGCCAACTCTGCGCCCTGACGGATTGCGCGTTTGGCATCTAGCTCACCGGCTTCCTTGGCACCGCCAATCAGATGCACATTTTTACCCGCAGCTTGCAGCTGATCGTACATGGCGGTATATGATTCCTGTCCGGCACAGATCACCACGTTTTCAACTTCCAGCAGCATCGGCTGGTCATTGACCGTAATATGCAGGCCCTGATCATCAATTTTCTGATAGCTTACGCCTGCCATCATTTTAACATCGCGGTTTTTTAAGCCGGTACGATGAATCCAGCCGGTGGTTTTGCCCAAGCCCGCTCCCACCGAAGATGCTTTACGCTGCAATAAATAGATTTCATGATTGGAGGCTTCTACCTGTGCCGGTTTCAGGCCACCGACATGCTCATATTCGGTATCAATCCCCCATTCATCATAGAATTTTTCCGGATTCAGACTGCCACTTTCACCAGCATGACTTAAGTATTCTGCGGTATCAAAACCAATTCCACCGGCACCAATAATCGCAACCCGTTTCGCCACCGGTCGACGCTCTTTCAGCACATCCAGATAGCTCAGAACTTTAGGATGATCAATTCCTTCAATCTCCAGCTGACGTGGAGTCACCCCGGTTGCCACCACAATTTCGTCAAAACTGCTTTTGCTCAGCTCATCAAAGCTGGCCGTATGGTTCAGTTTTAGCTGAATGCGTGGCTGCAACTCAATTTGACGTTTGAAATAACGCAAGGTTTCATAAAACTCTTCTTTGCCCGGAATGGTCTTGGCAATATTAAACTGCCCGCCAATCTGGTTAGAGGCTTCAAAAATCGTCACTTCATGACCACGGCCTGCCGCATAAATTGCAAAGCTTAAACCGGCTGGACCCGCTCCAATCACCGCAATGTTTTTCGACTGGCTGGCTTCTTTAAAGATCAGTTCGGTTTCATGACAGGCACGCGGATTGACCAGACAGGAGGCAATTTTCATGGAGAAAATATGGTCCAGACAGGCCTGGTTACAGGCAATACAGGTATTAATTTCATCGCTACGGCCCTGCTCGGCTTTTACTACAAAATCGGCATCTGCCAAAAATGGACGCGCCATCGACACCATATCGGCCTGGCCAGTCGCCAGTACATGCTCTGCCATTTCCGGGGTGTTAATCCGGTTGGAGGTGATTAAAGGAATTTTGACTTCACTTTTGAGCTTTTCTGTGACCCAGCTAAAAGCCGCACGCGGCACTTTGGTGGCAATGGTCGGAATACGTGCTTCATGCCAGCCAATACCGGTATTAATAATGGTCGCACCCGCTTTTTCGATTTCTTTGGCCAGCTGCACCACTTCTTCAAAGCTCGAACCACCTTCGACCAGATCCAGCATTGACAGGCGATAGATAATAATGAAGTTTTCACCGACTTCAGCACGGGTACGTTTCACGATTTCAATTGGAAAGCGAATCCGGTTTTCGTAGCTGCCGCCCCATTCATCATCACGATGATTGGTACGCTTGGCAATAAACTCGTTAATCAGATAGCCTTCCGAACCCATAATTTCAACGCCATCATAACCGGCATATTTGGCCAGCCTGGCACAGTTGGCAAAATCGGCGATGGTCTGCTGCACTTCAGCCGAGGTGAGTGCATGCGGTTTAGACGGGTTAATCGGTGCCTGAATCGCGGATGGCGCCACAATATCCGGCTGATAGGAATAACGTCCGGTATGCAAAATCTGCAAGGCAATTTTACCACCCGCTTCATGCACGGCTTGGGTGACCACTTTATGTTTTTCAGCTTCGGCCAGGGTGTCGAGTTTATTGCCGCCTGCAAAGGTTAAGCCGGCATCATTTGGAGAAATCCCGCCGGTCACAATCAGGCCTACGCCACCTTTGGCGCGCTCTGCGTAGAATGCTGCCATCCGTGCATAACCATTTGGTGCTTCTTCAAGCCCCACGTGCATAGAACCCATAAGTACGCGGTTTTTTAAGGTGGTAAAGCCTAAATCAAGCGGGGCTAACAGATGCGGATAATTCGACATATTCTCTCCTTGGCGGGCCAAAAGCGGGCTATTTTTATGTTAATGCAACTTGTTGCATAAATTTATATGCGAATTTTGACTTTTATGCAACATGTTGCATAATATTTTAGATTCATACTTGCATGATCTCGTCTATGTCTTTAGCCCATGTATTACTCACCAGCCTGATTGAAAAACCCAGTACGGGCATTGAACTGGCCCGGCGCTTTGATCGCTCGATGGGCTTTTTCTGGAATGCTACCCATCAGCAGATTTATCGTGAATTAAACAGCATGCTCAGCAAAGGCTGGATTTCCACTTTGGCTGAAGAAGATGCCCAAGGCCGTAAAAAAACCTATCAGGTTGAGGCCGCAGGCCGGGTCGAACTGGCCGACTGGATGGTCAAGCAAGGTCCTCCGGCGCAGCTCCGTGAAGAACTGATGGTGCGTTTACGGGCCGAAGCACAACTCGGTGGTAATGAGGTTTTGCCCGAGCTAGAGCGGCATTTACAGTTGCATCAGGAAAAATTGCAGCTGTATCAGGCCATTTATGCCAAAGACTTTGCCCAGCAGACCGACGAAAATCGTACCTTATATATTCATAAAATGATTTTACAGCTGGGTATCGAGCAGGAAATCGGCTGGATTCGCTGGCTGGACGCGGTGATTCCGGCGCTAAAAGCTTTTGATCAACAACAATAAAATTTCAAGGAATGAAATCTCATGCCGTATTATGTCATGCCCGATGGCGAAGGTTTATTTGTACGTGAATTTGGTCAGGGCCAACCGGTGCTGGTGCTGTCCGGTTTGGGCATGCACAGCTGGCAATGGCTGCCGTTTTTGTGGCCGCTACGCAAACAGTTCCGTTTTATTATTCCCGACTGGCGCGGCTTTGGCGGTTCGAAGCAGTGCCGGATTCCGGAGCTGGATGCCATTTCCAGCCACTGGCAGGATGTGCAATCCTTAATTCAGCAAATGCAGCTGCAACAGTTTATAATCATTGCCTATTCGATGGGCGCGACCACCGCCATGCATGGCATGCAATATGGACAGCTGGCAACGCAGTTAAAAGCCTATCTGCATATTGATCAGACCCCAAAAATCCTGGTAGATGAACACTGGGCTTATGGTCTGTTTGGTCAGCAGCACAGCCGCTTTAAACAGATTTTATCTGAACTGTCCGCGCTATTTACGGAACACGCACATCTTCAGTGGATTCACGATTTAAATAACACAGCCAAAGATCAACTGTTTGCTTTATGGATGCAGTTTATTGAGCTGCAAAATAACAACCCTCGCCAGCGAGCCATCTTTTGTAAAATCCTGCAACAGCCACGTTTGCAACATCTGCTGTTACCCTCATCTCGACTGGACTATATGACTTGGTATATCCGCAACTATTTAGAACATGCCGAAGATTATCGTGAAGCCTTAAGCCAGCTGAACTGTCCTACGGTGTTTTTTAGCGGGGTGCAATCGGTGCTCTATCCGGTACAGGGACAAACCCTGATTGCCCAAAGTGTGGCACAGGCACAGCAGGTGTTGTTTGAAAAATCAGGGCATACTCCGCTACTGACTGAGCCGCTGAAATTTACCCGCGAACTTAAACGCTTTTTATTGCAGCATCAGTAAATATCTACATCAATATTTATAGCTGAATAAAAAAAGCCGAACGGTGTAAGGTTCGGCAAAAAGCAAGTGAAGACTAACAATCAAGGCAAAGCACTAGGCAATTTTCCCATCAATAATGCCCTGCTGTTTTAAAGCCTGCAGTTCTTCAGCAGATTTAAAGCGGGACAGAATATAGGCCGTATGTTCACCCAGTTGCGGTGGTGCCTGCCGGTATTCGACCGGTGTATCTGACAGCTTGATTGGTGATGCAATCATTTTAAATTGCGCATTTAAACTGTGCGGCAAATTGACCAGCATCTGCCGATGCTGAATTTGCGGCTCAGCCAAGGCATCTTCAATCGAGTTAATTACACCGACCGGTACTTTGACCGCATGAATCCGGCGTACCCATTCCTCTTCATTAATTACAAAATGCAGCAATTCCGGTCTGTGCTCGGCCTAGAATTAAGGCATGTACGTCATGCGTGCCTTCATAGGTATTCACCACTTCCAGATTCACCAGATGACGCGCCACACCAAACTCATCCGAAATGCCGTTACCACCCATCATGTCACGAGCCAAGCGGGCAATATCCAGCGCCTTGCCACAGTTATTGCGCTTGATTAAAGATGTCCCTTCAACCGAAGCAATACCTTCATCTTTCATGCGGCCAAAACGTAATGCGGCCTGTAAACCTAAAGCAATTTCAGTTTGCATATCGGCCAGTTTTTTCTGGATTAACTGATTGGCAGCCAAAGGACGACCAAACTGTTTACGGTCCATGGTGTACTGATGTGCGGTATGCCAGCAGAACTCCGCCGCACCCATCGCACCCCAGGCAATGCCATAACGGGCACTGTTCAGACAGGTAAATGGACCTTTTAAGCCACGGACTTCTGGGAAAGCATTTTCTTCTGGGACGAATACGTTATCCATTACAATTTCACCGGTGATGGAAGCACGTAAACCGACCTTGCCGTGAATCGCAGGCGCAGACAGCCCTTCCCAGCCTTTTTCCAGAATAAAGCCGCGAATGTCACCGACATTGCCTTCAGGTGAAACCTCTTTGGCCCAAACCACAAATACATCGGCAATTGGACTGTTGGTAATCCACATTTTTGCGCCCGTTAAGCGATAACCGCCATCGACTTTTTTGGCACGGGTAATCATGCTGCCCGGGTCAGAACCATGATCCGGTTCGGTCAGACCAAAGCAGCCAATATATTCACCCGTAGCTAATTTTGGTAAATACTTCTGTTTTTGTTCTTCCGAGCCAAATTCATTAATCGGTACCATCACCAGCGAACTTTGTACACTGGCCATAGAGCGGTAACCTGAATCAACACGCTCAACTTCACGGGCAATCAGACCATAGCTGACATAATTTAAACCAGCACCGCCGTATTGTTCCGGAATGGTTGGGCCTAGTAGGCCTAGCTCGCCCATTTCACGGAAAATGGTCGGATCGGTTTTTTCATGACGGAACTGTTCTAATACACGTGGCATCAGCTTGTCTTGACAATAGGCCGCAGCAGTATCACGGATCATGCGTTCTTCTGCAGTCAGCTGCTGCTCCAGCAGGAATGGGTCTTGCCAGTCAAAATGTACTTTACGGCCTGAATGTGAATTTACCATTTGATTCATAGCTTCCTCTGCCTGAATAATGTTCTCGTTGTTTGTGTTGATACTATGTGTGAAAAATAATATTTTCAAACGAGATTTTTTAATGCAGATATGCATTCTCCGTATATCTTAAATAAGCATATTCATACTGGAGCTGCGCATCGCGTTAAAACCTGTGAAGAAACAATAAAAAATAACCAAATTGGCGATCATAGCGCCTTCATCTATGCTATTTTCAAATACCTGTGCAGATAAAGGATGATCTGAAATGCGGCGTAATATTCCATCTTTACAGGCCTTGCTCTGCTTTGAGTCGGCAGCCAAGCATTGCAGTTATACCCATGCCTCGCAAGAACTGTTTATTACCCAGAGTGCGGTTTCCCGGCAAATCCAGCAGCTGGAAGAATTTCTTGGCTTAAGCCTGTTTATCCGGACCCGGCATGGAGTCGAACTGACGCCTGCAGGACAGCATTATTATAAAAGTATCAAACCCTATTTACTGGGGCTGGAGCAAAGCACGCTCGATGTGATGTCGCATAAAGGATTAGGTGGCACCTTAAAGCTGGGTGTAGTACCGACCTTTGCCACGCGCTGGCTGGTGCCGAAGCTGCATCGTTTTAACCAGCGCTATCCGGAAATTACTATTCATTTGGAAACCAGCACCAAACCGTTTTTATTTAATGAAAATATTTTTGATGCGGCCATTTATGCCGGTACGCAGCAGCAGATTGATCATTGGCCCGGAATCCACACCCATTTTTTAATGAAGGAAGATGTGGTGCCGGTGTGCTCACCGCAGCTGATTGCCCGGCATTTTCCTGCGGCACAAAAAAGCCATCGCTATGGTTATAACCTGGCTGCTGAACAATTACAGCAACTGCCCTTATTACAGCAAACCACACGACCGACCATCTGGCAGGAATGGTTCCAGACCCAGCAGATTGAGCATGCCCATCCGTATGATGGACAGCGTCATGAACTGTTTTCGATGCTGGCTGTGGCCGCCAGTCATGGCATGGGCATGGCACTCATCCCGCAAATGTTGATTCAGCAGGAATTAACCAGCGGTGAACTGGTACTGGCCTCAGATCAGCAGCTCAGCGGCCGGCGCTCCTATTATCTGGTACATTCTAGTCAGGAAAATTCAGTTTTAATTCAGAAATTTGTAGAATGGATGCAACAGGAAGTCACGCACAGTATCGCCACACAGGAATCTGCCTATGCCTAAACTGATTGTTTTCTCCGGTGCCGGAATGAGCGCCGAAAGCGGGATTAATACCTTCCGTGATAGTGATGGATTGTGGGAACAGCATCGGGTGGAAGATGTGGCCACACCGGAAGCCTGGGCCAAAAATCCGGCGCTGGTGCAGCGTTTTTATAATGAACGGCGCAAAAATATTCTGAATGCCCAGCCCAACGCGGCACATCAATTGATTGCCGAACTGGAACAGTATTTTGATGTGGCTGTTATTACCCAGAATATTGATGATCTGCATGAACGTGCTGGTAGCCAGCAGGTATTACATTTGCATGGCAATATCCGGCTGGCCAAAACTTCCGGACCCGATGCACAAACCACTACCCGCTTTTACCCGATTGAAGGCGCCGAGCTGGATTTGGAACGCGATGTCTGTGATGCGGGTTATCCGCTACGGCCACATGTGGTCTGGTTTGGTGAGGCGGTACCAGCCTATGAACAAGCGATTGAATGGGTGCAGGATGCCGATATTTTTATTGTGATTGGCAGCAGTCTGGCGGTCTACCCGGTGGCCGGTCTGGTTCATGAAATTCCGGCCAGCTGTCAGGCCTTTTATATTGATCCGAAAGCCAATCAGCAGCATTTACCAGCACAATATGAATGTATTGCCGCCACTGCAACCCAAGGTTTGGCACAGTTAAAGCCACGTCTGCTGGCGACCCTGTAAGTTTAATCAAAACCATCGGCCAAACACAAAAGGCTCAAAACCAATATATGACCTTGAGCCTTTGCTGTTTTACTGAAGCAATCAGTGTCTTAGCTGACTTGGGCAAAAACTGCTTCCGGTGGTGTTACCTCACTGACCAGATTATGCAGGGCAAAAATTTCATCCAGCTGTTCCTGAGTCAGTAATTCCTGCTCCAGTACCACCTGCTGAATGGTTTTGTTTTCAGCAATACACAGTTTCCCGATTTCATCACATTTGGCATGACCTAGAATCGGGTCAAGCAAAGTGACAATACCGACGCTACGCATCACCGCATCATGGCAGGCCTGTTCATTGGCCTGAATACCCTGAATACATTTCTCATCCAGACTTTTCATGGCCTGAGTCAATAACTGGATGGATTCATGAATCGACACAGCAATCACCGGTTCCATTACATTTAACTGCAACTGCCCGGCTTCGGCTGCCATGGTCACGGTCAGGTCATTGCCAATCACTTTAAAGGCAATCTGGTTCACCACTTCCGGAATGACCGGATTGACCTTGGCGGGCATGATCGAAGAACCGGCCTGTAACTCCGGTAAACGGATTTCCCCCAGACCGGTACGCGGGCCAGAACTTAATAAACGCAGGTCATTACAGATTTTCGATAATTTCACTGCCAGACGTTTCAGTGTGCTGGATAAAATGATGAAAACCCCACAGTCGCTGGTGGCTTCAACATAATCTTCTGCGCCAATTAATGGCAAGCCGCTAATCTCTTTTAAAGCCTGCACCGCTTCCTGGGCATAACCTTTGGGGGTATTCACGCCCGTACCAATCGCGGTAGCGCCGAGGTTAATTTCCAATAACAACTGACGAGTCCGGTCAATCAGTTTTAAATCTTCTTTTAACAGGGTAGCAAAAGCCCGGAACTCCTGCCCTAAGGTCATCGGCACGGCATCTTGCAGCTGGGTCCGGCCCATTTTCAGTACATACTGAAATTCAGCTACTTTCTTGTAGAAACTGTCAATCAGGTTACGCATCTGCACGAACAGATCATCCAGACTGTAATAAGTCGCTAAACGCAAGGCTGTTGGATAGACATCATTGGTCGATTGCGACTTATTAACATGATCATTTGGATGAATAGAAAAATAACTGCCTTTTTCCAGACCCAGATGTTCTAAGGCAATATTGGCAATCACCTCATTGCTGTTCATGTTAATCGACGTTCCGGCACCGCCCTGATAAACATCTAAAGGGAAATGCGCACGCCATGCGGCGGGCTGTTCAATCAACTGGTCACAGGCATACTGAATCGCCTCAGCCACCTGCGGGGAGATTTTCTCAAACTGTAAATTGGTTTGCGCAGATGCCTTTTTCACTTGCGCCAAAGCACGAATGAAATGCAGGTTTTCACCGACCTGCTGATTAGAGATCTGGAAGTTCTCCAAGGCACGCAAGGTATGAATACCATAATAACTGTCTGCCGGCACTTCTTTAGCACCTAGCAAATCATGCTCTATTCTTGTTTTCTCTGTCTGAACCGTAATCACACTGTTTACTCACTATTTCGCACCAATATTGTGCATAAGAAAATCTTAAACCTGTGCCAGCCTGAAACTACACAAGATTGATACGCTTTTTGAAATATTTAATTACACATTCTTTCTGAATGTACGGGATGTAACATAATGTAAATTTACTCCATTTTTAAGCCAGATTTAACAGATTCTCTCCATATTTGCAAAAATAAAAATATTCACCGCTTTATTCAAAATTTTGACTTAATAATTTTCCGCTCATTGCTCCCATTTTTTCAATTGTATCTAAAGCTACAAACCGCAACATAAGACCGCTATAAATCCCGTCGAAATGTTACAGAACGTAATTTTAATTCCATGCTTGAATCAGCTCCTTGAAAAAATGCGCAAAAAATCATCTCGGATGGATGAACGCTTACAGACAAAGGATGGGCATATGAGTCAACTGAATCCCACATTAATTACCTTTATATTTTATATCGTGGCCATGATCGGTATCGGGCTGTATGCCTACAAGGCCACCACAGATTTCTCGGATTATATTCTTGGGGGCCGCAGTCTGGGCAGCGTGGTGACTGCGCTTTCTGCCGGCGCATCGGATATGAGCGGCTGGCTGCTGATGGGTTTACCCGGTGCAATCTATCTGGCCGGATTATCTGAAGCCTGGATTGCCATTGGCCTGATTATTGGTGCATGGTTAAACTGGCTTCTGGTCGCCGGGCGTTTGCGGGTTCATACCGAAGTACAAAACAATGCCCTGACCCTGCCAGATTATTTCACCAGCCGTTTTGGCGACCGCAAGAAAATTCTGCGCGTCAGTTCAGCACTGGTAATTCTGGTATTTTTCGCGATTTACTGTGCATCCGGCATGGTGGCCGGTGCGCGTTTATTTGAAAGCCTGTTTGGCTGGTCCTATACCACGGCGCTGTGGATTGGCGCGATAGCCACCATCAGCTATGTCTGTATTGGCGGCTTCCTGGCAATTAGCTGGACCGATACCTTCCAGGCCGGGCTGATGATTTTTGCCCTGCTGATTACTCCCATCATGACCTATCTGGCACTGGGTGATCATAGCCAGCAGATTGGTCTGTTACTGGAAACTGCGCGCCCACATGCCACGCAGATGCTGTCCGGTTTAAGTTTTATTGCTATTTTATCTTCTTTGGCATGGGGCTTAGGCTATTTTGGACAACCGCATATTCTGGTCCGCTTTATGGCAGCCGATTCGGTTAAAACCATTCCGGCGGCGCGTAAAATTGGTATGAGCTGGATGATTCTCTGTCTGGGCGGTGCAGTCGGTGCCGGTTTCATTGCCATTGCCTATTTCCAGCAATTTCCAGAACTGGCCGCTGTGGTGAATCAGAACCCGGAAACCGTGTTTATGGAGCTGACCAAAATCCTGTTTAATCCGTGGATTGCCGGGATTATTCTGGCCGCCATTCTAGCCGCGGTCATGAGTACACTCAGCTGCCAGTTACTGGTCTGCTCCAGTACCTTAACTGAAGATTTATACAAGGCTTTTTTACGCAAAAATGCCTCACAAAAAGAGCTGGTCTGGGTCGGCCGTTTTATGGTGTTGTTGATTGCAATGCTGGCAATCTGGCTGGCCAGCAATCCATCGAGTAAAGTCCTGGGTCTGGTGGCCTATGCCTGGGCCGGATTTGGCGCGGCTTTTGGTCCTCTCATTATTCTGTCGCTGTTCTGGAAACGCATGACCCTGAAAGGCGCGATTGCCGGGATGCTAGTCGGTGCGATGACCGTGATTGTCTGGAAAAATGTCATGGCCGATACCGGACTCTATGAGATTATTCCCGGCTTTATTCTGGCCAGCCTGAGTATTGTAATAGTCAGTCTGCTCGACCGGACACCAAGTACAGAGGTGATTGAACGCTTTGAACAGTCAGATGCCGAGTACAAAAAAGCCATGCAGGAAATGAACAGCTAGCACAGCAATCTACCGAATTGATTGATCATCCATAAAAAAAGGAGCTTCGGCTCCTTTTGGGTTTTAACGGAAAATACAGACAAAGATGACGGTTTATTTGGCCTTGTGCTGATATTTCAGTTTCAATTGCGAGCTTTCCTTAATCACTTCCATCACCGGATAACTGCGGGTTTCTTTCACCCCCGGCAACTGCCATAAAATTTGCCCGGAAATCTTACGGAATTCTTCCATATTGGCGCAGCGGATTTTGACTACAAAATCGAAACCACCACTAATCATGTGACATTCCACAATTTCCGGATGCTGCAAAATCGCATCTGAAAATTCCTCCAGTACATTCGGCGTGGTTTTATCCAGCAGAATTTCCACAAATACCACAAAGCTGCTATTCAGCAACTCCGGATTCAGCTTGGCTTCATAGCCCAGAATAAAACCATCTTTACTCAGTTTCTGTACCCGCGCCAGCGCAGCAGTTGGCGATAAATTGACGGCTTCTGCCAGTTTAATATTTGAAATCCGGCCATCTTTTTGCAGAATATCCAGAATTTTAATGTCAGTGCGATCCAGGCTCATCATTCCATTCATAATCCGTATTTATCTCTAAAAATAACAAAAATTATAGTGAGTTATTCGGCATATTTTCTGTAATCATAAATTATATAAGGTACACCGTTCAACTAAAATATATCGTCACAGGATGTTGGCATGAACATGATGGATAGCGAAACCCATTTCGACGACGCAAAACCGCATTTGGATTACATCACTGAATTCAAAGAAAAAAATGAGGCAGAAATTGCCATTAATACGGCATGGCGTCGCCCTGAAAGTGAATGTGTCAGCCACTTACTCGAGCACAGTGAAATTCCTGATGCACTGAACAGCCAAATTTATGAGCTGGCTTTTCAGCTGGCCCACTCCCTGCGTGAACGTAAAAATTCCAGCGGTAAAGCCGGTCTGGTGCAAGGCCTGTTGCAAGAGTTCTCCCTCTCTTCACAAGAAGGCATCGCCCTGATGTGTCTGGCCGAAGCGCTATTACGTATTCCCGATACCGCAACCCGTGATCTGCTGATCCGTGACAAGATCAATCAAGGCAACTGGAAAGAGCATTTAGGCCAAAGCAACCTGATGTTTGTGAATGCAGCGGCCTGGGGCTTAATGCTGACCGGCAAGCTGATGGAAACCCCGAAACAGAACAGCTTAAGCGGTATTCTGACTGGCCTGCTGGCGCGCAGTGGCCGTGGTATTATCCGTAAAGCGGTAGATGTGGCGATGCGGATGATGGGCGAGCAGTTTGTCACCGGCGAAACCATTAGCGAAGCCCTGCAACACGCCGAACCTTTAGAAGAAAAAGGTTTCCGTTATTCTTATGACATGCTCGGCGAAGCGGCCCTGACCGAACACGATGCAGAGCGTTATTTTGATGACTATCAAAATGCCATCCATGCCATTGGCCAGGCCTCTAAAGATAAAGATGTTTATACCGGCCCCGGGATTTCGATCAAGCTCTCTGCCCTGCATCCACGTTATCAGCGTGCTCAAATTGACCGCGTACATACCGAACTGTATGACAAGGTGCTGCAACTGGCGGTGCTGGCCAAGGACTACAATATTGGCCTGAATATTGATGCCGAAGAATCTGAACGACTGGAAATGTCTTTAGAGCTGCTGGAGCGGCTGTGTTTTGAACCGGCACTGGATGACTGGAAAGGCATTGGCTTTGTGATTCAGGCCTACCAGAAACGCTGCTTCTATGTGGTGGATTATGTAGTTGATCTGGCCAAACGCAGCCAGAAACGCCTGATGATCCGTCTGGTGAAAGGCGCCTATTGGGACAGCGAAATCAAGAAAGCGCAAATTGATGGCATGTCGGATTATCCAGTGTTTACCCGTAAAGTGCATACCGATCTGTCCTATATTGCCTGCGCAAAAAAATTACTGGCGGCACCGGAACAGATTTATCCGCAGTTTGCGACTCACAATGCCCAGACGCTGGCCACGATTTATCATCTAGCCGATCCAGCGCGCTATTATGCTGGCCAATATGAATTCCAGTGTCTGCATGGTATGGGCGAGCCATTGTATGAAAATGTGGTCGGCTCGAAACAGCAGCAGAAACTCGGTGTGCCGTGCCGTATTTATGCGCCGGTCGGTAACCATGAAACCCTGCTGGCCTATCTGGTGCGTCGTTTGCTGGAAAATGGTGCCAATACCTCTTTCGTCAACCGTATTGCCGATAAGACCCTAAACATTGAAGATCTGATCGAAAATCCGCATCAGACTATTTTAGCCACGGCTCAACAGGAACAGAAAGTCGGCCAGAAACATCCGGCGATTCCCTTACCGCATGAGTTATATGGCGAGCAGCGCGACAACTCTGCCGGCCTGGACTTAGCCAATGATCAGGACTTGGCGGCATTAAATACAACCGCGCAGCATCTGCATCAACATCAATGGACTGCCCAGCCGATGGGTGAAAGCTTAACCGCCGAAGACAGTGCCGATGTACACGCAATTTTAAACCCGGCGCAGCATCAGGATATTGTTGGTCATGTGCAGGAAGCCACTGCAGCACAGGTCAATCAGGCGCTGGAAAATGCGGTACAGGCACAAGCCGTCTGGGCCAATATTTCCAAACATGAACGCGCACAATGTCTGGAACGTGCTGCCGATTTAATGCAGGCACGCCTGCAACCGCTCATGCTGCTCCTCTGCCGCGAAAGTGGCAAGACCTATGCCAATGCTATTGCCGAAGTGCGTGAAGCAATTGATTTCCTGCGCTACTATGCCGCACAGATGCGTGATCTGGACATCAATACCCAGATTATTCCGCTAGGGCCGGTGCTATGTATCAGCCCGTGGAATTTCCCGCTGGCGATTTTTAGCGGCCAGATTGCCGCGGCACTGGTGGCTGGCAATACCGTTCTGGCCAAACCGGCCGAGCAGACCCCGCTGATTGCAGCGCAAGCGGTGCAGATTTTATGGGATGCCGGCATTCCGCAAAATGTACTGCAACTGCTGCCGGGACGTGGTGAAACAGTCGGTGCGCAGCTGAGTCAGGATGAACGGATTCAGGGCATTATGTTTACCGGCTCGACTGAAGTCGCCAAAATCCTGAATCAGACCGTGGCCAAACGTTTAAGCCAGACTGGTGGTGCCATTCCGCTCATTGCGGAAACTGGCGGGCAAAACGCCATGATTGTTGATTCTTCAGCCCTGACTGAACAGGTGATTCTGGATGCGGTCAGCTCTGCTTACGACAGTGCCGGTCAGCGCTGCTCTGCCCTGCGAATTCTATGTGTGCAGGAAGATAATGCCGACACGGTACTGACTATGCTCAAAGGTGCCATGCAGCAGTTGCGCGTCGGTAATCCTTATTTGCTGAAAACCGATATTGGCCCGGTGATTGACCTGGAAGCACAGAACAATATTGAGCGTCATATTGAAAAAATGCGCATTAAGGGCTATCCGGTGCATCAGTTGATGTGGAATAAGCAAAGCGATGCAAGCTTGCAACACGGCACTTTTGTACCACCAACGCTGATTGAACTGCCGCATCTGGATGATCTGGAGCGTGAAGTATTTGGCCCGGTACTGCATGTGATTCGCTACCGTTACGGACAGCTTGATCAACTGCTGGCACAAATCAATGCCAAAGGTTATGGCCTGACCATGGGCTTGCATACCCGTATTGATGAAACCATTCATAGCGTAATTGCCCAGGCCGAAGTCGGCAACCTGTATATCAACCGTAATATTGTTGGTGCGGTGGTCGGGGTACAACCTTTTGGTGGCGAAGGCCTGTCGGGGACCGGACCTAAGGCCGGTGGACCGTTGTATCTCTACCGCTTAATGCAATACTGCTCGCAGAAAAAACTGGCTCAACCATTTGCGGTGCAGTCTCTACATGCAGCAGCAATGCCTGCCCTATATAGCCAATTGGTGAACTGGGTACAGGCCGAGTTCCCGCAGCAGCTGATTCAGCTACCGGAAAAAATTGCCACGGGTCAGAGTTTTAACCTGACTGGTCCAACCGGTGAAAGTAACCAGTATACGATTTTGCCCCGCCATGCCGTGCTATCCCTGGCCGAACAGGAGCTGGATCAGATTCATCAGTTACTGGCGATTTTTGCAGTCGGCAGTCAGCCGGTGGTTCTGGCAGAAAACCGCTTCATGCTGAAATATCTGCCGAAAATGCCGCCAGAGATTGCCCAGCGGATTCGCGTGATCCCAGACTTGCTGCATGGCGATTATGATGCAGTGCTGCATCATGGCAGCTCGGCGCAATTGCTGGAGTTACAGCAAACGGTAGCGCAGCGTGCCGGAGCGATTGTCGGCATCAGCCATCTCAAACCGAATGATCCGAAAATTCCGCTGGAACGTCTGGTGATTGAACGGGCCATCAGCATTAATACTGCTGCAGCTGGAGGGAACGCCAGCCTGATGACGCTGGATTAAAGCCACCCCTTTTCATGGTGTTATTCCTCTTTGCCAAACCAACTCTCCCTGGTCTCTGTTGGTTTGGCTTTTTTTATCTTTGCTCTCGCAAGTGATCTATTTCCCGGCTTTAATCTGCCGATCTGTTGAGCCGAGGCTCGATTTCTCCCGTCACGCTACCGCAATTTAAGGTTTGCACAGAATATCTTTAGGCATCTGCCTGAAACTTTGTTACCATCCCCTGTTTCAATGGGTTTGTGATTTTTACTGCATATGACTTCATCTTATCAGCAACAACTTGATGCCAAAGTTGCACGTATTTCTGCACAGTTTGCCGAATTTAATCCTCCAGCACTGGAGGTGTTTGCCTCGCCTGAACAGCATTTCCGTATGCGTGCAGAATTCCGGATTTGGCATACCGAAGATGACCTGTTTTATGCCATGTTTGAACGCGATGAGCAGCAGAACAAAAAAGTCATTCGAATTGATGAATTTCCAATTGCCGATGCCAGCATCAACCAGTTAATGCCGGTACTGCTGAATGCCTTAAAAGCAGAACCGCTGTTATCCAATCGCCTGTTTGAAGTGCATTTTCTGGCGACCTTAAAAGGTGAAATGCTGGTTTCACTGATTTATCGCTGTCCGTTAACTGCAGAGTGGGAAGCGCTGGCCAAACAGCTGGCCGAGCAACTGCAGATTAAAATTATTGGCCGGAGCCGTGGCCAGAAACTGGTACTGAGCGATGAGTTTGTGGTGGAAGAACTGCAAGTCTTTGAACGCCAGTATCAATACAAACAGATTGAAAGCAGCTTTACCCAGCCGAATGCGCGCGTTTGCCAGCACATGCTGGAATGGGCCTGTACAGCCGCCGGACACGCCAATCAGGACCTGTTAGAGCTGTACTGTGGCAATGGTAACTTTACCCTGCCACTGTCGACCCGTTTTAATCGCGTCTTAGCCACAGAACTGGCCAAATCTTCAGTCTATGCGGCGCAGTGGAATATTGAGCAGAACCAGATTGATAATATTCAGGTGGCGCGTTTATCTGCCGAAGAATTTACCCAGGCCTACAATGGCGAGCGTGAATTCCGCCGTTTGCAGGAAGCCGGCATTGAAATGTCCAGCTATCAGTTTGATACCGTGTTTGTAGACCCACCACGTGCCGGTATTGATGCCGAAACCTTAAAACTGCTACAACGTTTTGAGCGGATTATTTATATCTCCTGTAATCCGGATACGCTGCATGACAATTTGCAGACTTTGGCCAGCACCCACAAGATCACCCAATTTGCCTTGTTTGATCAATTCCCTTATACCCATCATGTGGAATCTGGTGTCTTACTGGAAAAGATCTAAAACAATTTGTTTCAAATTATATTATTCAGTCCGAAAAGGAAGATTTTTTAATCTTCCTTTTTTCTTATAAAAACAAGCAACTTAGTTATAATCAAGGCTTATAGCCATCATAATTACGTTTAAACTGTTACAAGCTATCGAAATTTCTAGAGTCTGTTTGCTGCTTTTATCACTTTAGTCGACTTGCATTAATTTTTAAATTGGCTATATTTCGAGCTATGTTAGGTTGCAAATGAAGGCTCTATGAGTTTTTGGCAAAAGCTGTTCGCTCAGGAACAGCAAAACGAGCATAAGAATCAGATTGCTTGTGTTGAAAATGATTGCTCTTGTAAGACAAATGAACAGCTTCTTGAAGCTTTAGCAAAAGCGACAGATGAAGATGTGATTATCGGTATTAAAAAGGTTCTCGCTTCGCGCGGCTATAGCCGTAAAGAGTTGAATGAACTTCAACATTTACCCCTGCAATAGCAGAGTCTGACCACAGAAAAAGGCATTTAGAATTTCTAGGTGCCTTTTTTTATTGGTCTGATTTTAATCAGATTTCTTAGTTTTGACATTTTTTTCATGTATGCTCAAGGGCTTAGATCAGTCTTGACCGTATTTTTAATTCAATACATAACAATAAGGATACCGCTATGAATAACAAAATGATCGGCGCTCTTACCCTTCCACTGCTCTGCCTGGCCCTCACAGGCTGCGACCGTATGCCGGCAGAATGTGAAGAAGCCTGGGACAAAATGGACAGCTTGAGCACAAAAATGGGGCTTTCGGAAGAACAGCGTCAATTCCAGAAAAAACAGTTTGAGGCCGGAATCAAAGAAATGTCGACTGAAGATGCCAAACGCCTCTGCAGCCAGCAAACCCAGACCCTGGGCATTATTGGCCAGTAGATTTTTCTGGCTCAGTCGCGCAGGCTGAATCATCAATATACGCCAGCATCGGGCCAACTGCGCGGTACTGGCGATGGCGTTTTAAGGCCGCAATATACACAGAAGATACTGAACCATCCAAGTACAGCGCATTCGGTGTCTTAAGCTGCTGCTGAAACAGCCGGGCAAAGTCATAAAAATTAATTGGCTGCTGGCTAATCATAAAATACAGAGTGGCGTCTTTCAGCCCAACACCATTGCGGATTTTTCTGGAATCGGAATCCGGAATAAAGTTTGGGTTAATTTTTCCGTCAATCACCAGCATCGGGCCAGATTGGGTGGCATATTTCGGTTGCACATTGGCCTGCTGATACTGCTGGGTGATCATCAACAGTGGCTGCTTGTCCCAGGCCAGTACCCCATTCGGCTGAATCAGAAAATTGCCCCAGCCTTGGGTCTGGGTATTTAACTGGCTTACCCTCTTGCCCTCTTCAATATACAGCCCGACGGGTGCATAATCGGCATGGAACATCCCGGCATTCATGGCAAATTCCAGCTGCTGGCACGGTTGCAGATCATCCTGGAGCGCAGTGAAATAACGATAGGGCTGCTGTGCTGTATTCTTTAATACCAGCTTCAGCTGCGCCATTGATCGGATTTCCGTGACATCAAAATCACCCAGCCTATGTTTCAGCTGCCAGCTGTAGATTTGCGGCTGTGCCTGTGCCCAGTTTGCACTGCAAGCACCCAGCAGAATCAGCAGTTTTAACAGCGGTTTGGCAGTAACTCGTGCAAAGTACTGTCCTAACTTTTTCATTGCATCTGTTCCCTGTTCATCGTTGTATAATTCAGCCATTCTTGTCGCCACCCTGTCGATTCTTGTGCCAAGAAGCAGTACACTAGAGCTTTAAAATACACCTGTCACTTTACTAATGTCACAATGCTCAAGCAGAACACACGGTTCCCTTTAGGGGCGCATCTGATTGTCAAACATTTCGGCTATACCCACCACGGGATTTATGCTGGACGTGGTCGTGTCATTCATTATTCCGGTTTTGCACATTTATTTAAAAAACATCCGATTGAAATCACCAGCCTAGACAAGTTCAGTCATGGCAAACCGGTGCATGTGCAGCATTATGATCAACCCAAATATAAAGGCCGTAAAGTGGTGCGCCGGATGCGTTCACGGATGCATGAAAATAATTATCACCTGATTATCAATAACTGCGAACATTTATGCACTTGGGCCATTACCGGCGTGGAAAGCAGTCCGCAAGTCTTCCGGATGATGAACCGCTTAACCACCATTGGTTATGTCAGCTCCTTAATGAGCTATATGAACAGCATGATGCTGACCCTGACCACCACCTGTTTTGCCCTGGTGCTGTATATTAAAAAGAAATTGCGCGACAAAGCCAAAATGCAGATGCCGACCCATCTGTTTTATAAACGCGATGAAAAGAAATAACACACCGGATCATCTGTAAATCAAATTTTTTTTAATTTAACGTGCTACTTCCTTTCAACCTTTACTTTCCATTTTCAACACCGCATAAAAAAGCCCACTGAGTCCAGCAGGCTTTTTCAATCATCTAGCAAAATGCGCTTTTATTTGCCCGGTTTGAAGCTGTCTTTTAAGTCCAGAATACGGTTAAACACTGGCGTTTCGCTGGAATGATCATACTGATCCGCCACGAAATAACCTTCACGTTCAAACTGGAAACGATCTTCTGCTTGCGCTTGCGCTAAAGCCGGCTCAATAACCGCTTGTACCACTTTCAATGAGTCCGGATTCAGATTCGCCAGGAAGTCATCGCCGACTTCTGGGTCAGATTCGGTGAACAGACGGTCGTAAATACGCACTTCAGCTTTCACGCCTTTAGTGGCAGATACCCAGTGAATCACGCCTTTTACTTTACGGCCTTCCGGATTCTTACCTAAAGTTTCAGGGTCGATTGAACATTTCAGCTCAATAATTTCACCCTTGTCATCTTTAATGATTTCGTCGCACTTGATCACATAAGCATGACGTAAACGCACTTCACCGCCCGGAATCAGACGTTTAAAGCCTTTCGGTGGCTCTTCTTCGAAATCTTTACGGTCAATATAGATTTCAGAGGTTAGCGGAATGACACGCTCGCCCATATCTACGTTTGGATGACGCGAATGAGTCAGATCCATTTCTGCTGGCAGATTGGTTAACGTCACTTTTAATGGATTCAGCACGGCCATACCACGCGCTGCGGTATTTTCTAGCGACTGACGGATGCAGTATTCCAGCATTGCCACATCGACAATCCCGTCAGACTTCGACACACCAACGCGCTTACAGAAATCACGCAAGCCTTCCGGAGTAAAGCCACGACGACGCATACCCACTACAGTTGGCATACGCGGGTCGTCCCAACCCTTAACAAAACCACCTTCCACCAGACGGCGCAGCTTACGCTTTGAGGTAATGGTGTAATCGACGTTTAAACGGCTGGATTCATACTGACGTGGTACCGCCGCTGATTTTACCTTTTCCACCACCCAGTCATAGAACGGACGGTGATCCTGGAATTCAAGCGTACACAGTGAATGAGTAATGCCTTCAATCGCATCGGATAATGGATGCGCATAGTCGTACATTGGGTACATTTTCCATTTGTCACCGGTCTGGTGATGCTCGGAATGTAGCACACGGTACAAAATTGGGTCACGCATATGTACGTTTGGCGATGCCATATCAATTTTGGCACGCAATACCGCCTGACCTTCGCCCAGCGCACCATTACGCATCTGTTCAAAACGCGCCAGGTTGTCTTCTACAGACGCATCACGGTATGGTGAGTTTTTACCCGGCTCGACAAATGAACCACGATTCAGCTTGATTTCTTCAGGAGTTTGCAAATCGACATAGGCATCACCCTGTTCAATTAACTGCACCGCCCAGCTATACAGCTGGTCAAAATAGCTTGATGCATAGCGTGGCTCGCCATTCCAGTTAAAGCCCAACCATTTCACGTCGTTGGCAATACCATCTACATATTCTTGTTCTTCGGCATCCGGGTTGGTATCGTCAAAACGTAAGTTACATAAACCGTTAAATTCTTCGGCAATCCCGAAATTCAGGCAAATTGCTTTCACGTGACCAATATGTAAGTAACCGTTCGGTTCTGGTGGAAAACGTGTGATCACTTTTTCAGTACGGCCTGCTGCCAGATCATCGGTAATGACCTGACGCACAAAATCTAAGCCCGGCTGTTGTTCTTGCTGCGCAGCATCGACAGAGGCATGGTTACTTGGTGTCGGGGTGTTAGGCAGAGATGAAACAGCATCATTCGGCTTCATAGTTAATAAATCACTTCTAGATAAAAATTTAGGATAATTAAAACGCTATTCCCACTTTTTAACAAAGAAAATAACGTTTTTACTTGCCTTGTAGTTTACAGTTTGCTTATGCTTCTCTCAACCAAAAAACCCATGGCTTTTTTGTCCATGATTAGGAGATAACACAATGAGTTTTCCTCAAGTCGAATTAAACACCAACAAAGGTCGTATTGTTCTTGAGCTTAACACTGAAAAAGCACCTAAAACTGCTGAGAACTTCCTTCAATACGTTCGTGACGGTTTCTATGATGGCGTAATTTTCCACCGTGTCATCGATGGTTTCATGATTCAAGGCGGCGGCTTTGATGAAAACTTCAAAGAAAAAGCAACCCGTGATTCAATCGAAAACGAAGCAGACAACGGTCTGAGCAATGACGAAGGGACCATTGCAATGGCGCGTACCCAGGCTCCGCACTCTGCATCTGCTCAATTCTTCATTAACGTGAAAAACAACTCCTTCCTGAACCACACGGGCAAAACTGCACAAGGTTGGGGTTATGCCGTATTTGGTAAAGTAGTTGAAGGTATGGATGTAGTTGCTGAAATCAAAGGCGTACGTACAGGCAACCGTGGTTACCACGCTGATGTTCCACTAGAAAATGTGGTCATCGAATCTGCCAAGATCATTTCTGAATAAGAATCCCTCTCAACCTCCCGTTATTTAAGGGCGTTGGGAGATTCCAAGGAAAAGATTGTGACCTATCTGTTTATTTCAGATTTACATTTGTCACCTGATCACCCTCGACTCGTTCGGGGGTTTTTAGATTTATTACGTGCTTATCAGGATCAAAACACCCAGCTGTATATTTTAGGCGACTGGTTCAATGCCTGGATTGGCGATGACTACACCGCCCCTTGGCTGGATGAAATTGTCAGCGCTTTAAAACAGTTTAATGCCGCAGGCAATCAGCTGTATTTTCAGGTCGGCAACCGCGATTTCGCACTGCATGAGGTTTTTTTACAGCAGTTTAACGGGCAATTATTACCTGAAATTGACACCCTCACTATTGGCCAGACCCGCTATCGTCTGGAACATGGCGATGCCTTGTGCACCGATGATGTATCCTATCAGCGCTTTAAAAAAGTTATCCGTCATCCGCTCGTGCTGCGTCTGTTAAGAAAAACTCCGCTGTCCTTTCGCAGCAAACTGGCCAACGGTTTTCGCAAACAAAGCCGCGCTTCTAAAGAAGTTAAATCGTATGAAGTGATGGATGTGAATCCGGCTGCGGTAACGCAGGCTTTGGCCGAGGTGGATGTACTGATTCATGGTCATACCCATCGACCAGCCATCCATGAGCTGAATGGCAAAAAGCGGATTGTGCTGGGGGACTGGCGTGCGCATGAGGCACTGATTCTGGAAATTGATCCCGAACAGCCCGCCACTCACCTGCAACTGAAACGCTGGACCTATTAAGCAGCAGGTGGATGACTGATACATCCCCACCTCCTGCATCATCTGTCAGGTTAATAATGACCGCTTAATACCCCCCTTCAGGTTTTACCCAGCTCGCTCCGGTTTTATATTTGGCCAGCAGCTCACGCAAGGAATTCATTAATACGCTGGTATCGACACCGACAGCGACAAATTCGGTACCCAGTTCAATATATTTTTGCGTCACGTCATGTTGAGTCGATAAAATCCCGGCCGCTTTACCCGATGCGCGAATTCGTTGAATTGCATCAACCACTGCGTTTTGCACGTCAGGATGGTTCGGATTGCCTTCATAACCCATAGTGGCAGATAAATCTACTGCGCCAATAAATACCCCATCAATGCCCTCGACTTTTAAGATGTTATCCAGATTTTCCAGCCCTGTAACTGACTCAATCTGAATCAGCAAACAGATATTTTCATGTGCAGTGGCATAATAATCCGGAATACTGTTCCAGCGTGTGGCACGTGCCAAAGCCGCACCTACACCGCGAATCCCTTCCGGTGGATAACGCACTGCTTTAACCATCAGTTCGGCCTGCTCCACGGTTTCCACCATCGGAATCAATAAGGTTTGTGCGCCAATATCCAGCAACTGTTTAATAAGCTGCACACTGCCAATTGGCGGACGGACCACCGCCTGTGACGGATAGGCCGCAATACTTTGCAGCTGGGCCAGTGTGGTTCTTAAATCACTGGGCGCATGTTCCCCATCAATCAGCAACCAGTCATAACCGGCATTGGCCGCAATTTCAGTGCCATAGGCATCGGCCAGACCGACCCATAAACCAATCTGCTGCTGGGTTTTTAATTTATGTTTAAAGTGATTACGATAGTCCATCAACAGGCTCGCTATAGTCCACACCTGTCTCCATTAAATGCCGATTTTTAAAAATTGCCAATATTCAAAACCACTGTTGTGATTTGATTTAACACTTAATCGGGCAATAACTGAAAATACGATGAGCATATTTTAAGGTTAATTTTGACAATAAAATTGCAGCGAATATGCCATCAAAGCCATCAAAATGGCGTATGATGCTGAAGGTTCAGCCTTTCTCAATTTATCCTTATTGCTGGAGTATCTTTATGGATTTGCTCGACGTCGTACGCAGCCGCTATACCACCAAAGCCTATGATCCTGCAAAAAAAATTCCTCAAGAGCAGTTTGAACGCTTTCTCGAAATTCTCCGTTTTACCCCCTCTTCTATTAATATCCAGCCCTGGCATTTTTTTATTGCCGAGCATGATGCAGCCAAGCAGCGCATTGCCAAAGCCCTGGTCGGGAAATATGCCTACAATGCGCCTAAAGTCTTAGATTCTTCCCACACCATTTTGTTCTGCACCAAAGCCGATATTAGCGATGAGCATCTGGACAATTTGTTGCAGCAGGATGATGTCAGCGGCCGCTTTAAAGATGCCAGTGCCAAGCAGGGCCAGAAAGACAGCCGTAGCGGATATGTGGATTATTACCGCAATGAAAAAGGTGATATTCAGCGCTGGGCCGAAAACCAGACCTTTATTGCCTTGGGTCAGATGTTGCTGGCTGCCGGTATTGAAGGTGTAGATGCCACCCCGATTGGCGGCTTTAATGAACAGATTCTGACGGAAGAACTAGAATTACAGGACAAGGGTTTAATTCCATCGGTGCTGCTGACCTTGGGCTATCGCAGTGAGCAGGACTTTAATGCTAAACTTCCCAAGTCACGCCTGAATAAAGATGAAATTTTCACCAAATTGTAAGAACTACATTACATAATACAGGGACGAAAGTCCCTGATTTCGGCTTGATTTTTGCTTTCCCTTTCACAACACAATAATAATAGACCGGAGAAGAAAGATCTCTATCCTTGCCCAGCTCCCAATGAAGTTTGAATGTCGTCAATGCAATAAACTGTATTTGCATCAATATCAGCAGGAAAAACGCCATTATCCTCATTGTCCGAGCTGCCAGAAAGCCGGTCTGCTACTGGGCATTGCCGAACTTCAGGACCTGATCAAACATCCGCTGATTTTTGCTGCCAGCTTCATCAAATTCAAGCCGTCATCGCATAAGCTAAACACATCACACTAATGATGCCCAGCCCCAGCCCGATGGCGGTGCTGGGTTTTAATTTTTCTTTAAAGAACAGCAAACCGCTGATTACCCCTAAAATCACCACCAGAATATTCATGCCGGCAAATACAACCGCCGGTGAATCTTTTAAAGCCATATGTGCTTTGACATAAAACGCGATATTGGCAAAATTCAGCATCCCCAAAATTAAGCCTGCCACTATATTTTTGCCACTGCCCCAGCTTTTGTGCTGAATCAGAATATACCCCAACGATAAAATAAAAGCGCAGATGAACATTAGGTTCAATACCAGCGCAAACTGCAGGCCTAAACCGGTGGTGTATTTCAGCAACACATCAATCAGCGCATAACCGACCCAGACCAAAGCCAAATACAGCATACCCGCCTGGGCGGACGATGCACCGCCACGATGCGAATATAAAATACACAGTACCGCTGCAATCCCCAACGCAATCCCGACAATTTTCAGGCTATTAAACTGTTCCTGGAAAATAAAATAGGCCGCAGTTAAAGACAGCACCACCGACAGCCGCTGGGCAATTTCGGTTTTTAAAATTCCGGCAGTTTGTAATGCTTTGGCTAAAAACAGGAATACGCTTGGCAATAATACCCCTAAAGCCAGAATCAGCAGCCACGGCGTGTCGGTGAGGGACAGCTGTTGTACATTAGGCTGAAACCACCAAAAACACAGCACACTGGCCGAGGCATAATTCCAGCTGATCATCTGCAAAGGTGAATAGCCGCGATTCTTTGCGACTTTCAAGAGAATCGACACCACCACACTACAAATGGCCGCTGCTAAAATCAGTTCCATGATCTACTCTTATTTATATGCATTATGTGATCTGCTCTGCTGCACTATAGCGGTTCAGATACAGAAAAGCCCACGCAATGTGGGCTTTTTTTATAAATACTTCACCAGTAATTATTTATAACGATCTACCATTTTCTCTAAAGAAATTGGACGGATCTTGTCGGCATTGCCCGCAGTACCAAACGCTTCGTAACGTGCAACACAAATATCTTTCATTGCATCGACCGTTTTAGCGAAGAATTTACGTGGGTCAAACTCGCTTGGTTTTTCAGCCATGAAGCGACGCATTGCACCAGTAGACGCCAGACGCAAGTCGGTGTCGATGTTAATTTTACGCACACCGTGCTTGATCGCTTCAACCAGCTGCTCAACAGGTACACCATAAGTTTCCTTGATGTCACCGCCATACTGGTTAATGACTGCCAGCCATTCTTGTGGCACAGAGCTTGAACCGTGCATCACCAGATGCGTATTTGGCAGTGCCGCATGAATTTCTTTAATACGGTCAATCGCCAGAATATCGCCTGTAGGTGGACGGGTGAATTTGTACGCACCGTGTGAAGTACCCACTGCAATTGCCAGTGCGTCTACATTGGTGTCTGCTACGAAAGAACGTGCTTCTTCAACTGAAGTCAGCAATTGAGAGTGATCCAGTACACCTTCTGCACCGACACCATCTTCTTCGCCGGCCATACCTGTTTCAAGGCTGCCTAGACAACCGATTTCACCTTCAACAGAAACGCCACATGCGTGCGCCATTTGTACCACACGACGGGTCACATCTACGTTGTATTCATATGAGGTCGGAGTTTTACCATCTTCACCCAGTGAACCATCCATCATGACTGATGAGAAGCCAAGCTGGATAGAACGTTGACATACGTCAGGACTGGTACCGTGATCTTGGTGCATCACCACCGGAATGTGTGGCCATTCTTCAATTGCAGCCAAAATAAGATGACGTAAGAATGGTGCGCCTGCGTACTTACGGGCACCTGCAGATGCCTGTACAATTACAGGTGAATTCGTCGCATCTGCGGCCAACATGATTGCGCGCATTTGTTCTAAGTTGTTTACGTTAAACGCTGGTACGCCGTATCCGTGTTCACCGGCGTGATCCAATAGCTGGCGCATTGAAATAAGAGCCATAATATCCTCCCAGGTAATGCTGCATATTCTACATGGGGATTTGTTTCAATTCAGCAACAAAACGTCGTATTTAAAAAAAATCCCTGCCAATGCAGGGACTTTTATACAAATTACTACAATTTGTGGAACTTTTAGGATTATTGCGCTTCAGATGCTGGCGCTGCTGCGCTGTCTGGGGTTGCGGCATCTGCTGGTGCATTGGCCACTTCTTCAGGCACATCGGTATTGTTTTCATCAAGTACTGGCTGATCAATTGCATCAATCGCCGCTTGCTGTTCTGCAGAAATTTGCTCTGACGCTACAGCTGCTGATGCATCTGCAGTGGTCGCTGTTGCATTGTCGTCTTTTTTAGCACATGCAGTGAAAGCTAAAGATGCAGCAAGTAACGCGGCAAGAGTTAATTTTTGGTTCATCAGAATATCCTACAACCCGGTGATTTTTGATCATAATATTTCAGAAACATGACAGTTTTATGACTAAAAAATGAAGTGCATAAAAAAGGCTGACCGAGGTCAACCTTTTGTCATCTTGCAAGCGTGTGCGAATTAAGCACGTTCTAGCAATACGGCAACTGCTGGTAAGGTCTTGCCTTCTACAAACTCAAGGAAAGCACCGCCACCTGTAGAGATATAACCAATTTTGTCTGCAACTTCATATTTGTCGATGGCAGCCAAGGTGTCACCACCACCTGCAATTGAGAAGCCTTCTGATTCAGCAATCGCTAAAGACAGGGCTTTAGTCCCTTCACCGAACTGATCCACTTCGAATACGCCAACTGGGCCATTCCAGAGAATGGTTTTAGAAGTTTTCAAGATCTCAGCAAATACTTTTGCTGTTTCTGGACCGACATCCAGAATCATGTCGTTGTCTGCCACATCTTCTACTTTTTTCACGGTTGCTTTGGCAGCTGCCAGTGAACCCAAGAAGTCATCAAAGTTGATTTCAGACGCATCAGCAACTACCACATCCGTTGGAAGTGGTACAGATACTTTGGCAGCAATGGCTTTGGCTGTGTCGATCAAATCATTTTCACACAGTGATTTACCCACGTTGTAACCCGCAGCGGCCAGGAAAGTATTGGCAATACCACCACCCACAATCAACTGGTCGCAAATGTCAGACAGTGATGTCAATACATCCAGCTTGGTGGATACTTTAGAGCCGGCAACAATCGCCACCATTGGTTTTTCTGGGGTTTGCAGTGCACGGCCCAAGGCATCCAGTTCAGCAGCCAGTAAAGGACCTGCTGCAGCCACTTTAGCAAGACGCGCAACACCTTCAGTTGACGCTTCTGCACGGTGCGCAGTACCAAAGGCATCCATTACGAATACATCACACAGCGCTGCATATTTTGCTGCCAGCTCAGGATTATTTTTCTTTTCACCCACGTTAAAGCGGCAGTTTTCAAGTAACACCACTTGACCTGCTTCTACCTCTACACCATCCAGGTAGTCAGTCAATAATTTGACTTCCTGGCCCAGTGCTTCGGTCAGGTAAGCTGCGACAGGCGCAAGTGATTGTTCAGCTTTAGGTTCACCTTCAACAGGACGACCCAGGTGAGAATACACCATTACGGCTGCGCCTTTTTCCAAAGCCGCTTTAATTGTCGGTAAGGCAGCACGTAAACGCGCATCGCTGGTAATCACACCATTTTTCACCGGCACGTTTAAGTCTTCGCGGATCAGAACACGCTTTTGTGCCAGGTCGAGGTCAGTCATACGCTGAAAATTCATGTATAGCTCACTTTTTAGATATTAAAATCGCCAAGATTCTAAATGATTATGCAGAAAAAGGTTAGCTTCTTTTGCAGAAAAGCTAACGATTGCCAAAGTTTTGTTATGATAGGAAAAAAACAGACCTGATAATTCTTATGCCTATGTCTATACATCCAGATCCAACCCTGAACCGTTTAAATGTTTTAGGCGAGCCTTTGGCCAGCTGCTGTTTTGACCCGATTACCGGCTATTTTCGTAATGGCTTTTGCCATACGGCGCCCACGGATCTGGGCCAGCACACTGTTTGTGCACAAATGACCTCGGAATTTCTGAACTTTTCCCAGAAAATTGGCAATGACCTGATCACACCGTTGCCTGAAGTCGAATTTCCGGGCTTAAAACCGGGTGATTTATGGTGTATTTGTGTGACCCGCTGGGTTGAAGCCTATCAGGCCGGTAAAGCACCACCCGTAAAAATTCAGGCCTGCCATCAGGCGGTACTGTCTTACGTTCCCTTAGATATTTTGATGGAATATGCTGTCTAATGAAGCGTCCGATTATTCTGGCGTCCAGCAGCCAGACCCGTAAAGAGCTGATGGACCGTTTAAAGCTCGACTATCAGTGTATTACGCCCGACATTGATGAATCACCGCAAGGTGAAAACCATGCCGATGATCTGGCCAAACGGCTGGCTTTTGAAAAAGCCCAGAGTATTGCCGAGCAATATCCTGAAGCCATTGTGATAGGTTCCGATCAGGTGGCGTGGCGTGAAGGTGCGCCCGATATTTTTATTGGTAAACCGTTAAGCTCGGAAAAAGCCATTCGCCAGCTGCAGGCCAACTCGGACAAAATTGTCTACTTTAGTACTGCGCTGAGCGTACAGCAAAAATCCAGCGGTTTTGAACAGACCCTTGTCGAACACTACAAAGTCAAATTCCGTAAACTGAGTCTGGATGAAATCGAGCGCTATGTGGCACTGGAACAGCCGCTGCATTGTGCCGGCAGTTTTAAATGCGAAAGTCTGGGGATTAGCCTGTTTGAACAGATGATTGGCCAGGACCAGACCACCTTGATGGGTATGCCAATGATTCAGCTGTGCCAGATTCTCCGCCAGCTTAATCTGCAGATTCCCTAAACACGGTAATGCAATACCCAAAATGATCAGGTGCCTGTCCTGATCATTTTTTTCGCCATCTTTTCCCTTCTGCCACTTTTCTAAATTTCCTCAAGATGAAGTTCATCACTTGCACCACCGCACAACTCAAGGGACAATAACAGCTAAATTTATGTTGTAGTTATTTGACATGTCTCAACCTTTAGACGTTTTAGGCGGAATCACCGCTGAACAATTCCTTGCCGAATATTGGCAAAAAAAACCGCTGCTGGTGCGTAATGCTCTGCCTGAAATTGCCAATATTCTTGAGCCGAGTGATGTCATGGAGCTGGCACTGGACGAAAATATCAGCGCCCGCTTAATCAAGCAGAAAGATCGTGATCCCAACCAGTGGTCCGTAAAATCTTCACCGCTATTAAAAGCCGATTTCCAGAAAATGCCAAAGCTGTGGACGCTGCTGGTCCAAGCGGTAGATCACTACTCTTTTGATCTGGCGGAACTGTGGAAAAAATTCCCGTTTATTCCGCAGTGGCGCCGTGATGACATTATGGTGTCATATGCGCCAAAAGGCGGTTCGGTCGGCAAGCATTTCGACTTCTATGATGTATTCCTTGTACAAGGCTATGGGCACCGCCGTTGGCAGTTGGGTCAAATGTGTGATGCTGAAACTGAGTTTGTTGCAGGTCAGCCGTTAAAACTGCTTCCTGAAATGGATGTACATTTTGATGAAGTGCTCGCACCAGGCGATATGCTCTATGTACCACCGGGTCTATCTCACTACGGCGTTGCTGAAGATGACTGCCTCACTTTCTCTTTCGGTTTCCGTATGCCGAATGTCAGTGACATGATGGATCGTGTCGGTGATAAATTTTCTGAAAATGAAAATTTACGCAATCCACTTACCGATATCATTCGTGATCAAATCTCTAAAGCAGGTGAAGTGACTCCGAATGAACTTGAATATTTAAAATCAAAAATCATGGAGCAACTGCACAATTCAAACGTGCTTGAAGATGCCATCATGAGCTTGATGTCAGAAGCCAAATATCCTGAAAATATTCCTGAAGCAGAAGAAATTGGTACAGGTGATTTGGAAGAAGCGCTTGATCAAGGCTATAGCATTATGCTTGAACCTGCTTCACGCTTACTTTATACCGAAGAAGATGGCGAAACCTTGTTCTGGGCAAATGGCGAAGGTCTGTATATTTCGGATGAGTTTGCGCCTTTACTGAAGCAGATTGCTGATGGTGAACTCGTCGAGCTGAATGAAGACCTGTACCATGAAGACATTTTGGAAGATGTAGCCCAGTTACTCAATGATTCTGTGCTGATGCTGCTGCCAGCTGAAGATGCAGAAGATGAGGCCGAATAAGGGCTTAATCCTGAGGTGATACCACTAAAATCGCCTTGATTAAGGTATAACCGGGTGTAGAGTTCACCTTTAACTCTGCACCTATCCGCGCCAGACGCAGCTTCATACTGCGTACGCCAATACTCATCCCGTGATCGAGCACCCCATGGGTATCAAATCCAATTCCATCATCCTGAATACTTAAACATAAAGTCTGTTCATCGGGAAAATCCAGTGTCACTTGCACATGCTTGGCCTGACTGTGCTTCACCACATTGGTCAGACTTTCTTCCAGCACCCGCATCAGGTTCAGACATTGCAGCGGTGTCGGTTGCACTACCCATTCACTGGCAATGTTCCAGGTGGCCCGCATCTCAACTTCATCCATGAGCTGGCTAAAACGATGACGCACCGGCGCAATCCATAACACCGGCGTTTCCGGCACTTTGGCGCCAATTGAGGAGCCACTGTCAATAATTTGCCGCAAATCATCACGCAGTAATTTCAAAATCGACAGAAACTGGCGGTTACTCATGGGCTGCTCGCTCTGATCAACCATAATCATTGAACGCACCAGCGAAGCACCCAGGCCATCATGCAAATCATGAGAGAGATGAATCCGCTCCTGCAAGCGCACATTTTCCAGTTCCAGATAATGCTTTTCCGACATGCTCTGTTTTAAGTCTTCACGAACCTCAAACACCCGGTATTCCAGTTGCTGGTTAAACTGCTCAATTTTCTGCATGCTTTTGGTGGTGCGAATCCCGAGAATTAATGCAATAAACAGCGTCACCACCGGCGAGGTATACGGTGATAAGGGCTGTAAATCGGTATCAAACGGCGCAGCCAACAGTGCAATATCTAAAGCGGCAAAGATAATAATCAGGCTTAAACAAATCACCAGCAGGATATTTTCTACCCGCGGCACGCGGAAGGTTAAACGCAGCAGATACAGGAAAACCCCGAAAAATAGCAGGCTATAGCCTAAAAATACCAACCCGAAAACGGTTTGTGCATGTTCGAGTGGCGTTACGAAAATGCCCAGAATCACCGCCACCGAACAGATAAAGGCGGTTTCTTCCAGTATCGGAAATTTTTTATCCACAAAACGTAGCAAATAGACAATGAATGACAGAATATACAGCACAAAAAAGGCAATATTGGCCTGTGCCGCCATCAGCGTATTCGGGAAGGGATAAGTTTCCGTGCTAATAATATTGGAGACAAATAACAGCCACAGCAAACAGCTTAAGGCAAACCAGCCATAACTGACTTCTTTACGCCGAAACAGCCAGATCACCAGACACAGTACGCCCAGGGTTGCCGATAAAATCGCATTAATCACAAATAAGGTACGGCGATCCCAGATCTGTTGCTGATATTCCGTATAACTGTTATAGACATTCTGGAAGGAAACATCACCGAGACCGGCGGATTGAAAGGCATAGCCCCGGACATAGACTAAAATTTCATTCTGGTCGGGACGCAAGCCACTAATCGGTAAAATCCAGTAGCGTGGCATATTCCAACTTTTGGAGAGTGGTTCTTCCAGATGCCGGTTTGACCAGATTAAATCGCGGTTTAAAAACACCGCACCCGCACTATTTAAATAATTAATAGAAAATACAATCGACTGGTCCAGCACGGCCGGTTCCTGACAGGACCAGTTCCAGACAATTTTGTACCACACCCCGCCGTTATAATCTGGCCAGCGCTCGTTCCAGCGATCAGGCAAAGTCACAGGCTGCCATCCTGTATGTGGATGGCTATGAATATCCGGTGTCTGTACGGTGCTGACCGACTGAATATTAACCTGACAATACGGGTCTATGGCATAGCTTTGCTCTGCATACGCACTCGATAGACAAAGATAAAGACAACAGCCGCACCAAAACTGGAGCAATCTGTAGATCATAAAATGCCTAATGAGCGCGCTGTACTGACTGCCTTGGTGCGTTTACTCACCGAGAGCTTGCGATAAATATGCTTGATATGACTTTCCACGGTATACCGCGACACAAACAGCTGCTCGGCAATTTCCCGGTTACTCAGGCCCTGCGCGACCAGATTTAGAATTTCATGTTCACGGTTGGTCAGCTGTTCAATATCTTCATCGGGCTGTTTAAACGGCTTGGCAATTTCCTGTGGTTTCTGTACTGAAATCTGCGACAGTATTTCCCGGGCAATAAAGGGATCAATCGGTGCGCCGCCTCTTAAAATACTGCGAATGGCCATGATCACTTCAGTATCGTCGCGTTCTTTTAACACATAACCGGTAGCGCCCGCCTGAATGGCCGAAAACAGGCTGTTTTGCGTACTCCAGGCCGAAATCACCAAAATTAGTACACTGCTGTCTTTGGCCCGAAGCTGTTCAATCAGTTCAATTCCATTGCCATCTGGCAACCCCAAATCGACCAGCGCCAAAGACACCGGCTGTTCTTCAATTTTCTGTAATGCTGCTTTTAAATGGCTAACAAAAATCAGCATGTCATTGCTGTAGCCCATTTCAAGGAGGATATGTCTGAGGCGTGACTGAATCATGGGTTCATCTTCCACAATCAGCACAGGGGCCGGTAATATTGATTCTGTAATGTCCACTGTCTTCCCCGATCTTTTAACTTTCAATATAGCGATATTATTAAACGGTTCTCTATCCCTAGAATTAAGGAATTTCAGAGTGTTAGCACTGTTATTTTTATGATTTCAGCATAGCAGCTATTTTTTAATTTTTATAGATTTTATTGCTCATTTTTAAGCTGTGCTAAAGCCCTTGCCAAATTTCACAAATCATTACTTGTATGCCCTATTCAGAATCTGCACAGTAATACAAGATTGAATTCGCAATGGAAAAATCATAACAATGCCAAGTCCAGCCCAAGCCATTCGCCATAAACTTTTAAATACTTTTTTCTCCCGTCACTCGGTCTGGTTTGCCTGTATTTTAATTGCGCTGGGGATTACATGGCTTAGGCTATTTTATGAGCCACATTATATTTATTATTTTCTGTCCGATGGTGTAATTAACTCACTCTGGCTAATCACCACACTGCTGAGTCTGGTCGGTCTGTATGATGTCATTCAGACCAAGCATTCCATTCTGAAAAACTACCCGATTATGGGTCATTTCCGGTTTATTTTTGAAGATTTCCGCCCCGAAATTCGCCAGTATTTTATTGAAGCCGATCAGGATGCCCAGCCTTTTTCGCGCATGCAGCGCAGTTTGGTCTATCAACGTGCCAAAAATGAAAATGCCGATAAACCCTTTGGCTCGATTTTGGATGTGTACGAAGCCGACTACCGTTTTATTGTGCATTCCTTGCGCCCCTGCCCACCGGCTGATCCAAAAACCTTCCGGATTCATATTGGCAATGAACAATGCAGCCAGCCTTATAGCGCGTCGATTTTAAATATTTCTGCCATGAGTTTTGGCAGCCTGAGCGCCAATGCCATCCGTGCCTTAAATAAAGGGGCCAAACTTGGTGGCTTTTATCATGACACTGGTGAAGGCAGCCTTAGCCCGTATCATCTGGAATATGGCGGCGATATTGTCTGGCAAATTGCCAGTGGCTACTTTGGTTGCCGCACCGCAGAAGGTTTATTTGATCCGGAAAAATTTGCCCGTCAGGCCGGTAATCCGAATATCAAGATGATTGAACTCAAGCTTTCCCAAGGTGCCAAGCCGGGCCATGGCGGTATTTTACCGAAACATAAAATTTCAGAAGAAATCTCGCAGATTCGTGGCGTGCCGCGTGACCGCGATTGTGTGTCACCTTCACGCCATCCTAGTTTTAGCACCCCAATTGAAATGCTGCAGTTTTTACAGCAGCTACGCGATTTATCCGGTGGTAAACCGGTGGGCTTTAAACTGTGTATTGGCCAGCCCTGGCAATTTATGAGTATCGTCAAAGCCATGCTGGTGACCAAAATTGTGCCTGACTTTATTGTGGTGGATGGCTCAGAAGGCGGTACCGGTGCCTCCCCGATTGAGTTTAGTGACTATATTGGTACGCCGCTGCGTGAAGGCTTACTATTTGTGCATAACACCCTGGTCGGTGCCGGCCTGCGCAGCAAAATCAAGCTCGGGGCCAGTGGTAAAATTATCAGTGCCTTTGATATTGCCAGTACCTTTGCCTTAGGCGCAGACTGGGTCAATTCCGCTCGCGGTTTTATGTTTGCTGTCGGCTGTATTCAGGCACAAAGCTGCCATACCAACCAATGTCCGGTCGGTGTCGCCACCCAGGATAAAGACCGTCAAAAAGCGCTGCATGTGCCATCCAAAGCAGAACGGGTCTATAACTTCCATAAAAATACCATGCATGCCCTGTCGGAAATGATTGCGGCAGCCGGTTTAAAACACCCGGCCGATATTCGTGCCCATCATCTGGCGCAGCGGATTAACGACCGGGAAATTAAAAACTATGCCCAGCTGCATTTCTGGTTGAAAGAAGGCGAATTACTGAGCTGTGAAAATAAAGATGAAGAAAACTTTTATTTCCGTATGTGGAATTTGGCCAAAGCGGAAGAATTTTAAAAAAGAGGCTCAGGCCTCTTTTTTATGAAATGGAGGAAAGCTTAATAATAAGTCTTGGAATTCGAAGCATGCAAAAAGGCTGGAATCAAACCGGTTAAGGCCGCACGAATATCCGGGCGCTCATTAATCAGTTGATGTGACCCTTCTTCCAGCATCAGCAAGGTTTGCAGGCGGAATTTACGCCGGATAAACTCGATGTTATAACGCCAGTCCACAGTCTGATCTTGCGCGCCCTGTGCCAGCCACACCGGAATCCGGCACGCTGGTCGCTGCTCCATTTCCAGCATCCATTTGGACATGGCCAGAATCCAGTCCATGCCCATCATGCGTGGTTGTAACGGATCTTTTAAGCGCACAAAACGCAAAAATTCCGGGTTATGGTTATTGCGTCTAAAATGGCGCGGCACTTCGCGTTTAATCCGGCGGATAATTCCGAGGCCCACCGAATTATGCCACCAGGCACTTTTGGCCGGACGGATGAGAGGTGATAATAACAACACCCGCTCGACAAACGGATTCTCCCGGCGCTCGGCAAATTCCAGTAAATGATGCATCCAGATCGCACCACCGGTACTTTGCCCTACCCCTAGCCAAGGCTTAGGCAATTGATCGGCATTGCGCACATATTGGTAAATGGCGTGTAGCACCTGCTGGTAATGATCAAAATTCTGGATACTGGCGGGCGAGCCATTACTTAAACCATGGCCGGGCAAATCATAAGTCAAGACACTAAAGCCCTGCTCCAGAATTTCTTTGACAATCGGCTGATAAATGCCGCTGTGCTCCAGATAGCCATGCAGTAAAAACACCGTACCTTTGCTTTTTTCCAGCTTGCCCGCTTCAAGTTTAGGCTGAAACACCTGCACATGCAGTTTAAACAGCGGCATTTGCACATAACCCTGCCAATGCTCGCACTCTAAGCTGTCAAAACCGTAAAGCTGGCGATAGGCCTGAATATCCACCGTGGGCGCATAAGGCCGGTTCAGGTTTAAAGGCTCCAGCACCTGCGGCGTGGTATCGCGGCTAGGAACCGGTAAATCCAGCTGTTTCAGCACACTCGGATTTAAAAACGGGATATTCGGCATTATGGCACCTCCCGGCAGTCGCTCGAACCAAACAGCATATCGCGGATGGTGGCCAGCATTTCATAATTGGCACGGCGGCTATGATCATAGTTCTGCTCACTAGGCTGCCATTGGGTCAACTCGGTTGGAATTGGCGCGACCACCGGCACGGTTTCAATGCCGTTTAAGGCAAACAAACGGCGTGTGCGCGGCATGTGATATTGATCGGTGATTAAAATCACCGTTGGTGCGCCGCCTTTTTTCTGTAGCAGCAAGGAACTAAAACGCGAGTTTTCACAGGTGTTCATACTGCGATCTTCCAGCAAGTTGGCTTCAACCCCGCGTTCTGCCAGCCATTTCTGCATATAAGGTGCTTCAACACCGCTCAGCACAATGGGTAATTTATACTGTTTTTCAATTTCTAAGGTTTTTTCTAAACGTAGTCGTGTGTAGTTATTCACAATAATATCTTTTTGATTTTCATGTAAGGTCAGACCGCCGCCCAGAACCACAATTGCATACGGCTGGGAAGTTATTTGCGGCTTCTGGCTATTTTGTTGTTGAATCAGTGCGATATCCTGAAAAATTTCTTCATCAACCGGTACGGTTTCAACCGCTGCCACTTCATGGGTTCTTAAAAATTTCAGATACTGTTCCATTAGGGCCTGATTTTCAGAGCTGTCTAACTCCAATAAATCCTGTAACTGCTGTGAAGGCTGTGCAAGTTGCGCCTCAGATGCGGAAACATCGGCCAGCAATGGAATTTGCGGTGTGCTGTCCTGCTCTTGTTCCTGCTGACTGCGCTGCTCATCCTGAATTAAAGTCTGCAAGGCTTTATAGCGTGCCTGAATGATGGTGAGATTCTGTGAATTTTTGGCCTGAATCTCTTCTTCCATCACTTTTAAATAAGCTTGCCGGGCAATCCACAAATTCGAGCCAGGTTCCAGATTTTCCTGATCGGTCAGTGCCCCCATCTGCTGGCTTTGTGCAGCCACTTCATTGACCTCCACCGGCACAATGGTATTCAGCACTTTTATCACAAACTTGGAATAAAACGGCGAATAGATAAAAACCACCAGACAGCCCATCAGCACAAATAGCACAGCCGCCATTTGTACGATACGCACCATCCAGTGAGTTCTATTCATAAATGCCTAACCTGATTAAAAGGTATTGTGGGGAATAATCAGCCCGGCGTCATTAAACAGCACCGGTTCTGGTTCTAAGTGTATCCCAAATTTTTGGTACACGTCCTGCTGTACTGCCTGATATGTTGCCTGAACATCGGCCAGGGTCGCATTGGCATAATTGACAAGCACCAGTGCCTGCTTGTGAAACATACCGACCATGCCCAGCTGCTTCCCTTTCCAGCCAGCCTGATCAATAAGCCAGCCAGCTGCAATTTTGACCTGGCCTTCGGGTTGCGGATAATGCGGCATGTTCGGGAACTGAATCGCTAGCTGTTCATAGACCGCGGCAGTCACCACCGGATTTTTAAAGAAACTGCCAACATTTGGAAATTGCTGCGGATCTGGCAGTTTACTTTGACGGATCTGGATCACCTGGCGTTGCAGGTTTTCCGCGGTTTGCTCATCACCCACCGCGGTTTTTAAATCGCCATAATTCAGTTTCAAGTCCGGCTGTTTCCGCAGCTTGAACGTGACATGGGTGATGATATAGCGGTTCGGATTTTCTTTGAAAATACTGTGACGGTAGGCAAAATGGCAGTCACTGGCCAGAATCGAATTAAACTGACCGTTATAGCGGTCATAAACCTGTACCGATTCAATAAATTCACCGACCTCAACCCCATAGGCACCAATATTCTGTACCGGCGATGCACCGACCAGACCGGGAATTAAGGCCAGATTTTGCAGGCCAAATAACTGCTGCGTGGTGGTCCAGAGCACAAAATCATGCCAGACCTGACCCGCACCGACGCGAATGGTGCTGAAATTGTCATCTTCATTCAGGAATTCAATGCCCTGAATATCCATATGTAACACCAGCGCCTGAATCTGCTCTGGCAGCAGCATATTACTGCCGCCCGATAAAATCAGCACATTCAGCTGCTGTAACTTGGCATAGTTTAAGGCTGCGATTAAATCATCGGTAGAATGCACCTTAATATAATGAGACGCATTTGCAGCCAGATTTAAGGTATTAAAAGGCTTAAGCTGGACCTGATGTTGAATGTTCATATTCTTAAACCTGATTTAAGCCAATTCTGTTTTTAAAATATTGATCCAGGCCTGTGCACTGGATTCACACTGATCCAGCACGCGTTCAAAGCCATCGGCTTCGCCATAATAAGGATCAGGCACTTCATGACGTGGATATTGTGGATCATGTTCGCTCATTAGCGCCACTTTGGCACGTAGCAACTCTGCGCCATATTCTTCGGCTGCATGACGTTTTAGATGCTGAATATTTTGCAGGTTTTCCTGATCCATCGCCAGAATCAGATCAAAATCCAGAAAATCGCGCGTAGTTAACTGACGGGCACGCAAGGCAGATAAATCATAGCCACGCTGCAAGGCATGTTGCTGGCTGCGCGCATCGGGCGCTTTGCCCGGATGATAATTACTGGTGCCGGCAGAATCGACCCAGATATTCAGTTGCTGTGCATCACAATAATGTCTGAACACCACTTCCGCGGTAGGTGAACGGCAGATATTGCCCAAACAGACACATAACACCTTGTATGGCGTTCTGGATGACATAACAACCTCAAAACTGCTTTCTTTTAAAGTGTCTTATGTTAAGTTATTTGCAGGATGAATCCTATATTGTCACTATAGATAAATGTTGATTTAAGTATAAAAATTAAGGATAAAGCGTATGAGCCCATTTCAATTCCAGACTGTGCCCAACATTATTGCCGGACTGGGCAGCATCCAACAGCTCAAAGCCCTCCTGACTGAACAGAACAATCAACGTGTGCTGCTGGTGACCGATCCGGGGATGGTGCAATTACAATTGCATGCGCCTGTTTTGGAAATTCTCGAAGCTGCAGGATGTAATTACTGCATTTATTCTAGCGTACAGGCCGATCCACCGGAACATATTGTGCTGGAAGCCGCCGAATTCGCCCGGCAAAACCAGATAGATACAGTCATTGGTTTTGGGGGCGGCAGCTCGCTGGATGTGGCTAAAATTATTGCCCTGCTGGCCCATCCTGAACAGAAACAGCAATTGCATGAGATGTATAGCATCAATCAGGCGCAAAAACCGCGTTTGCCTCTTATTCTAATTCCAACCACGGCCGGTACCGGCTCGGAAGTGACGCCTATTTCCATTGTCACCACCGGCGAAACCACCAAAACCGGCATTGTGTCTGCTGCCCTGTATGCCGATGTCACCATTTTAGATGCCAACTTTACCCAGAACCTGCCGGCACACATTACGGCCGCCACCGGTATTGATGCGATGGTACATGCCATTGAAGCCTATACCTCCAAACACAAAAAGAACTTTTATGCCGATATGCTGGCGATTCAGGCACTTAAACTGCTGAACCAGAATCTGCATCTGGTGCTAAAAGATGGCAACAATATAGAAGCCCGTCAAAATATGCTGGTCGGCTCGATGCTGGCCGGACAGGCTTTTGCCAATGCACCGGTGGCAGCAGTCCATGCACTGGCCTATCCGCTGGGTGGACATTTTCATTTGTCGCATGGGCACAGCAATGCGCTGGTCTTAACCGAAGTGCTGAAATTTAATGCACCAGCCGCCAAGCAGCAGTATGCCGAATTGATGACCTTGCTCGACCCATCCAGCAAAGGCTGTGTAGATGGCTTGTGTGATCTGTTTATTGACCACATGCAAAACTATCTGGACCGCAGTGGTCTGACCTTAAAACTGAATGCCCTGAATGTACCTGAAAACATGCTGGAACAGCTGGCCGAGGATGCCATGTTACAAACCCGCCTGCTGCAAAATAATCCACGCGACATGGAAAAACAGGATGCGCTGGCCATCTATCAGGCGATTTATCAATAAGGCTGAAGCTATTTAAAGTTGTGGTAAATCAAAAATATAAATTTTCGATCTATTCAGGGATGACGTCTTTTTATGAAACCGGTAGCCAAAACCCGCGATCAATATACCTTCTTTTTACCGATTCAAACCCGCTGGTCAGACAACGACATGTATGGTCATGTCAATAATGTCATGTATTACAGCTACTTCGATACCGCTGCCAATGCGCTGCTGATTGAGAAAGCCGGACTGAATATTCATCAGGCCGAGATTATGGGGCTGGTGGTAGACTCTGGCTGCAGCTTTTTAGCCGAGCTGAGTTATCCAGAAGTGATTGAGGTCGGTGTGGCGATTGCAGCGCTGGGCAACAGCTCGCTGAAATATGATCTGGCAATTTTCAAGCAGCATCAACAGCAGGCTTCAGCTCAAGGACATATGGTGCATGTTTTTGTCGATGCGCAGCAACGTAAAAGCACCCCGATTCCAAGCGAAATGCGGAATGCCCTGTTGCCTTATCTGCGTTCTCAATAAACGGTTGAAATGGTCTGACGGTGGTTATTTCAACTGGATATTCTGCAATTCGCCATCAAAACTTTCGAGCAGCGATTTAACCTGCGGCTCCTGATGCAGCAGCTCACTGGCGCGTTGATAAGCACGTACTTTACGTTCCTGCTGCAAGCTATACGGTGTCACCTCTGTGACCTGTCCATACTGCACTTTCAGGAAGCTGTTTGGCCACTGCTGTTTCAGCGCTGCTTCTAAATGCTGTAACTGCGAATTTAACAATTGCTGATACTGCTCCGGAATATGGAAAACCGACTCAGCTTCAATCTGGCCGGTCATCAGGCCATGTTGGGCCAGTTCCTGAACTGCCGGTGATAAATCACTATTACGGAACCAGTATTCCCATTTTTCCACACTCCATTCGCCCTCTAAGGACTGCACCGGCAGTTGCAGAATATCTTGCGGCATCAGGCGCTGATCAGCACGTGGAATAGCGGTATTGTCTACAGCAGCAACGACAGGCTGGTTGACGGATGACGTCGGTGCTGGCTGCGCAAATAAACTGTCTTGCGGACTGGAATCCTGTGGATGCGTCAGCTCAGGCTGTGCGACAGACGAAACCGGTGCTGCAAGTTCAGCAGGCTGTTGAGTTGGCTGCGCAACGGCCGTTTCCGGTAAAGGTGCAATTTCATCAAACAGGAAATCATCACTGCTGGCCTCCTCCTGCGTTGCCGGCTGATCAGCACGATCATCTTCATCTAAATCAAACAGCACTTCATCTGCCGCCGGATCAAAAATCATCTGCGCAGATGCCGCTTCTGCCGGTGTAGTCACCGGATGGTCTGGTTCGGATGGAGATGCAACTTCAGCAACCTCTAACGCTTCATCCTGCAGAAAATCATCTGATGATGGTTCAGCAACGGGTGGGTTTATAGCAGCAGTTTCAGCTTCTAATTCATCCTCAGCTGAAACAACGGGATGCACCGGTTCAGGCTGCGCGGTAGCTGACTCGACTACCGGTGCTGCAGCAACTGCGTTGCTTTGTGCGCTGACCTGCGTCAAGGGCACTTCATTTGGCTGTAAGGGACGAAAAGCCAGCAGACGCAGCACGCACATCTCAAAGCCCTGCTCCTGGGTAACCGCCAGCTGTAAATCTGCGCGACCTTTGCTGGCAATCTGGTAATACAGCTGTAAATCCTGAGCCGAAATGCGCTGCGACAGCTGGGTAATTTTCTGGTTAATTTCGGCACTATATTTCAGGCTTAAATCTGGCAGATATTGCAATAAGGCCAGTTCATGCAAGGTCGAAATCAGCTGATCCAGCACCAGTGATACATCCAGCGCCTGCTGACGGAACTGTATTAACAGTGCGCTCACGCGTGCAGGTTGGTTCTGATGAATCGCTAGAATCAGGTCATAAATAATGGTGCGGTCAATCAGCCCCAGCATGTCTTTGACATCCTGATGATGAATTTCACCCTGACCATAGGCAATGGCCTGATCGGTTAAGGACAAGGCATCCCGTAATGAACCTTGTGCCGATTCAGCAATTTGCCAGATTGCATCCTGCTCGGCCTGAATCTGCTCTTTGCTGAGAATTGAAGATAGGTGCTCGGTAATTTCATCTACTGCCAAAGGACGCAAGGTAAATTGCAGGCAGCGTGAAATGACCGTAATCGGAAGCTTCTGCGGATCGGTGGTGGCAAACAGGAATTTAACATGCTCTGGCGGTTCTTCCAGCGTTTTTAGCAAGGCATTGAAAGAGTGCGTCGAGAGCATATGCACTTCGTCAATCAGGTAGACTTTAAAGCGGCCTTGTGTCGGTGCATACGGTACGTTATCGAGCAGTTCGCGGGTATCTTCCACTTTGGTACGTGATGCCGCATCAATCTCGATTAAATCAATAAAACGGCCTTCATTGACCGCTTTACAGGTCGGACAAACTTCACACGGTGTGGAGGTCACCCCTGTTTCACAGTTCAGGCATTTGGCCAAAATACGCGCAATGGTGGTTTTCCCGACCCCACGAGTCCCGGTAAACAGATAGGCATGGTGTAAACGGCCACGCTCTAAGGCACTGGTCAGTGCACGAGAAACATGATTTTGCCCCACCAGCTCATTAAAATTACGTGGACGATATTTACGCGCAAGTACCTGATACATGTATGCTCCTTTTTACAGGTCTAAGCATACTGTTTTTTTAGTAAATAGTGAAATAAATGACGGGCGCTTCCAAAGAAAAATCCCTTGTTCGCGCCAGCAAAAAAGGGATTAAAAATCAGTATATTTAGCAAATGATTAGCCAGTATTTAAACAGACTTGGCCAGAATAAAATCACTTTGCATTTGATAGCGTTTGCCTGTTTGATCTACACGAATCTCGAGCAATTGTTTCTCAAGATCGACATATAACAAATTTCGGGTGTTGACTTGCAGCAGTTCAAGCTGCTGACGCGATGCATCTGCGAAGCGAATCCGCCCTTGAATCACTTCCGGTGCATTGTGCCCGCTCATACTTTCACGCACCAAGGTATAGGTTTCATCCTGATGAAGTTCTAAAGATACTGCCATTCCCGGACAATCATCACAGCGCGATAAACAGCCCATACAAGGCGTGGTGCCTTTGAACTCACCAACCCACGCAGGAATTGCGGTCTTAGATTCCACCACGGTTTGGGATTGAGTTGAGTTTTGATCCTGACATCCGAGTAAAACTGAACTGGCCACCAGCGGAATCAAAATGACTTTTTTCATCTTCGCACAACATCAAATTGACTAGTGCAAGAACATAGCACAAGGATAGGCTCAAAATCATCTCAAACTGTTTAAAACCAGCCCTTTCGGCCTTTTAAAACACCATCGGCACAGCGTAAGGTTTCCTGGGTTAATCCCCACAAGCGATAATCGCCGGTGATGGAACCGGTCGGAAAATTATGGGTATAAGCAAAACTTAAATTCCGCTCTGGATCACACCAGCCACCTGAGCCATTAAAACCAATATGACCAAAGCCCGACGATGCCGACTTGCCCAGGCTCAAAATGCGGTGATAGCCCAAACGCCAATGCATCGGCAGCGGCATCACCCGGTCACGGGCGGTATATTGCACCTGACTTAGGGCCTGAAACACCTGTGGTGAAATCAGTCGTTGCCCCTGCCATTGGCCACCCTGCGCCAGCATGGCATAGATTTTGGCCAGACTTTGTGCGGTAAATACCCCGGAGGCTGCCGGCACAATCGCCTGTAAACCGGCATCACTAAAGAATGAAAATTTTTTCATGCCTTTGGGAATCATGGCATCCTGAAAATCTTGCGGATGTTGCCGACTGAAGGCCAGCAGCTTTTCTAAAGGCGATGCGGTACGTGCAGGTTTAGCAGCAGCCTGTTTTTTGGGAGGCTGGGCAGATTGGGCGGGCTGAGATGTGGCAAACGGTCGCGCCACCCGCGCTAATTCCTCTACCGGCACGCCAAAATAAGCTCCGTTTAATTCCAATGGCTCGCTTAAATGACGCTGCATCAATACAGCCAAGCTTTCATTACAGGCTTTTTCCAAGACACCACCGACCTGCCAGCCAAAGGTCAGGGGCTGATAGGCTGCATCACTGTTCGGCAGAAAACGCGGTTTGGCCGCGGCAATGACCTCCAGCATATGCGACCAGTCGGCCATTTCCGAGGCATCGGCAATCAGATTACGGATATCGTATAAACCACTGCGATGACACAGCATATTTCTTAAGGTCAGCTGCTGTTTGCCCTGCGCTGCAAATTCTGGCCAATATTCAGCCACCGGCACATCATAATCCAGCCGCCCCTGACTCACTAGAATATGTGCCAGCGTGGCCAGCACGCCTTTTCCGGTAGAATAGCAGACCGACAGACTATCCGGCTGCCAGGCCTCATTGGCAGATTTTTGACCGGTATAAATATCAACGACTTTATGACCCTGAAAATAAACCACCAGCGCAGCGCCGCCTTGCGTTGAGCGGGGATCCTGAAAACGGCTAAATAGATGGGCCAAATCTTTAAATGGTTCTTCCACTGAACCACGATAATTTTGAATATCTGCACGCAGATAATCTTTTACGCTGTTCATGCATCCTTTCCAGCAATATGGTGAACAATGAAAAAAGCCTAAATCCGGTTTGGACTTAGGCGCTATGACTTAAAGTGGGCGAATGCTACCGCTGACATGCGGCTTCTGATTCTTTTTGCTGCGAATCAGGAAGTCAGTATTTTGTGCCTGCTGTGCCGTCAAGAATTCCACCTGAGATGGCAGATACATTGGCAATTTAAACCAGACATCGGCTTCATATGCATCTGGCAACTGGATATTGGCCAGCGCTTTGGCTTTACTCCACATACCATGTGCAATGGCCTGTTTAAAACCGAAGGCTTTGGCGGTTAACGCATGAATATGGATCAGGTTAAAATCTCCCGATGTCAGCGCATAACGGCGACCGGTATTTTCCGACACATCCCATTGTCCTGCCGGTACATAATCCGGTACGGCACTTTCTGCTGCTTTGGCCGCGGGCTTGTTGCCACTTTTCTGACGTGACAAATAGGTGGTTAAACCTTCCATCACCACTTCATTACCAACTTTAGCAGTGGTGATAAAATCAAACTGTACGCCTTTGTCATGTGGCTGCAATTCACCAAACTTGCAGGATAAAGTCAGCTGCTCATTCACGCCAACTTTACGGTATTGCTTGAGCTGATTGCGGATATGCACCAGACCTAAAATCGGAAATGGGAAAGCTTCCGCAGTCATCATGTGCATTTGCAGGCTTTGCGATAACACCGCCAGATAAATGGCCGGAATATAGCCGTTATTTTTAAAACCACAGACTTCGTTATAGGCTTTCAGATGTTTCTGGTCGACCTTGAATGAATCCACCACATATTCAACTTGCGGCAGAACTTTTTCACCCTTCGGCTTTTTAAAAATTAAGCCCTGAATCACTTTTGGATAGGCTAAATACGGCTTGGGAAGTTGACTAAAATGGCGAGTATTCATACTGAACCTTTGGAATATTTATCTTTTAAATCACCCTTTCTTTAATAAGAATTGGGTTTTCTATTTTAATTCCCTCAAATCCCTCCCGACCTCCCTTCAAAAAGGGAGGAGAAGTCCCCCTTTATTAAAGAGGGATTTTAGGGGGGATTCCGAGTGAGGGATATATTAAGCCCCTAACAGACTCTGACCACAAACACGCACCACGTTACCATTTAAACCGGTAGATGCAGTTGAGGCAAAGAAGGCAATGGTTTCTGCGACATCAACCGGTAAACCGCCCTGACTCATCGAGTTCATACGGCGGCCCGCTTCACGAATGGCAAACGGAATGGCCGCAGTCATTTGGGTTTCAATAAAGCCCGGAGCCACAGCGTTAATAGTCACACCATTTTTCAGCACCGGTGCCGTATATTTCACCACTCCAATCACGCCTGCTTTTGATGCTGCATAGTTGGTTTGGCCCAGGTTACCGGCAATCCCTGAAATCGAGGATACGCAGATGATACGGCCATTGGCATTCAGACCGTCATTTTCCAGCAGATAGTCGTTCACGCGTTCAATAGCAGCCAGGTTAATGTTAATCACCAGATCCCACAGTTCAGGCTTCATATTGGCCAGTGTCTTGTCACGGGTAATACCGGCATTGTGCACGATAATATCCAGACCGCCCTGTGCAGCGGCTGCCGTTTTAATCTGCTCGCCCGCATCAGCGGCGGTAATATCAATTGCCAGGGTTGAACCCCCAATTTCAGAGGCAACACGGTCCAAGTCAGCTTGTTGCTGTGGTACGTCCAGACAAATCACATGCGCGCCATCACGTGCCAATACATGCGCAATCGCTTCACCAATACCACGGCTGGCACCAGTCACAACCGCGGTTTTACCTGCCAGTGGTTTAGCCCAATCCACATCGACCGTGTCTGCTTTAGAAACACGAATCACCTGACCCGATACATAAGCCGAACGCGGTGACAAGGCAAAACGTAAGCTCGATTCCAGGTTCGCTTCAGCGCCGTCATCAACATAAATCAGATTGGCGGCAATGCCTTTTTTAAACTCCTTCCCGACCGATTTAACAAAGCCTTCCAGCGCACGCTGTGCAATTGCATGTTTTACCGTTTTGGCGGTTTCTGGCGTGGTGCCAATGACCACTACACGGCCAGAGGCCTGAATCTGGCGCGCCACCGGATTAAAGAAGTTATAGAGCGCATTTAACTGTTCAGAGTTCTGAATGCCTGAGGCATCAAAGACCACCGCTTTAAATTTAGATTCTTTATCGCCCGCGTTAAAAGCACACAGGTTTAAACCGGCTTGTGCAGCAGCCTGCTGTAATTCTGCATTATTGCCGGCATAGCTGTTGGCATGGATATTGGCCAGAACCTGGGCAATTGCACCTGATAATGTGCTTTCCGGCGCTGCGCCCAACAAAACTGCACCCTTGACCACAGGCGTCGCGCTGTCAAAACGCTCAAGGAAAGTTGGGGATGGCAGGCCTAAATTTTTAATGACAAATTTACCAATTGGAGATTTTGCAAAAGCTTGGTATTGGTCAGTCATGATTATTATCTCTCAGACAAAATGAATTTGTGATTAATCTAAAGTTATCCTTTAGCTTCAATATGATGTCAGATACTTTGTATTTCAATAGATCGATCAGTTTGTTATGAATAATACTTGAGATCATATACAGATGACTTGACCTGAAAGCATTCTGCAATGTCATTGTAGTCAATTCAGGCTATTCTAGATTATGCTAATGTAACCCCTAAGAAGATCATCAACATGCTTGGAAAAGCCTTATGAGCAAAACAACTCAAGAAAATCCGGCGGTCGAAAATTCTGCTACAGAAACTGTGTCAAATACATCAAAAAGTACAACGCGTACAACCAAAAGTTCTGGCACGGCAAATTCGTCAGCAAACCCTGCGGCTAAACCTGCACGCACCCGTGCGGCATCTACCCGTAAAAAAAGTACAACCCCTCCTCCTTCTGAAACTACAACTGAAACATCTGGTCAACAGGATAATACCATGAGCCAAAACACTGTCCGTCGCGTTGCGATTATCGGTGGTAACCGCATTCCATTTGCACGTTCAAATGGCGCTTACTTCACTGCCTCAAACATCGATATGTTCACCGCCGCTTTAAATGGTCTGGTAGAACGTTATCGTTTAGAAGGCCAACGCCTCGGTGAAGTCGTTGCCGGTGCCGTACTCAAACACAGCCGTGATTTTAACATGACTCGTGAGTGTGTACTGAACACTGAATTGGCTCCTGAAACACCTGCTTACGATATTCAGCAAGCGTGTGGAACCGGTTTGCAGGCAGCTTTTTTAGTGGCCAATAAAATTGCTCTGGGCCAAATTGAAGTCGGTATTGCTGGTGGTGTCGATACCACTTCCGATGCCCCGATTGCTTTTGGTGACGGTTTACGTAAAGCCCTGCTGGAGCTGAATATTGCCAAAACCGGTAAAGACCGCTTAAAAGCGCTGACCAAAATCAATATCAAAGACCTGATGGATGCACCGAAAAATGGTGAACCACGTACCGGTCTGTCAATGGGTGACCATCAGGCGATTACTGCGCTGGAATGGGGCATCTCGCGTGAAGCGCAGGATGAACTTGCTGCATCTTCACACCAGAAAATGGCAGCCGCCTATGAAGCAGGTTTCTTTGATGACCTGATCACACCATTCTTAGGTTTAGAGCGTGACAACAACTTGCGCCCGGATTCTTCAGTAGAGAAACTGGCTAAACTGAAACCAGCCTTTGGTAAAGGTGATGCGCGTACCATGACCGCAGGCAACTCAACCCCACTGACCGATGGTGCATCTTGTGTTCTGCTTGCTTCTGAAGAATGGGCCAAAGCCAATGGTCATGACGTACTGGCTTACTTAACCTTCCAGGAAACGGCTGCAGTTGATTTTGTCGAGAAGAAAGAAGGCCTGCTTATGGCGCCAGCCTATGCCGTACCACGGATGCTGGAACGTGCCGGTCTGACTCTACAAGACTTTGACTACTATGAAATTCACGAAGCTTTTGCTTCACAAGTGCTGTCGACCTTAAAAGCCTGGGAAGATCCAAAATTCTGTAAAGATCGCTTAGGTCTAGAAGCACCATTGGGTTCAATTGATCGTAACAAGCTGAACGTAAAAGGTTCTTCTCTGGCTGCTGGTCACCCATTTGCTGCAACCGGCGGACGTATTCTGGCAACTGCTGCCAAACTGCTGAATGAAAAAGGTTCAGGTCGTGTGCTGATTTCAATCTGTGCTGCAGGCGGTCAAGGTGTAACAGCGATTGTCGAGAAGTAATTCTCCTCGCCTTCACTGAAAAAGCCGCTGCCTGGTGCAGTGGCTTTTTTTATGGACGTTTTATTACCTTTTTATTGTCTGCTCTTAAATTCATCAGACGTATTTTAAACAGACTCACGATAGGCCGGTGCATAGCCCAAACGTACCTCAATCGCGTCATAACCCCACTGGAAGATAAAGGTATAGACCAAAATACATAAGGTCAGGCTTAAATCCAGCAAAAAAGCCTCGGGCAGACTCATCTGCATGGCATAGGCCACCATTGGAATGGTGGCTAACATTAAGCCACCCTCAAAACCAATGGCATGTAAAATCCGTACTTTCACCGTACGCTTGAGCTGTCTGCGTGCTTCAAATTTTTCAAAAAAATAATTAAACAGCATATTCCATAAGACCGAGGTTACTGCCATGGCCACACCCAGGCTACCGGTCACTTCCAGCGGCATCTTGAAAATCAGGCTTAAAGCTAGGGCAATAATCACCAGTAAAATCAGTTCATAACTCAAGGCATGAATTAATCTTCTTTTCGACAGCAGCATGTTAAACCTTATCCATTTCATCAATTGCTGCCATCTTATTTTTAAATTATCGACAAATCGAGTTAGAATCTTTCAATATTATTGACAGGTTACTGCCCATGAATGTGAATCAGGAACAGCTGATCATTTTTAAAACCGTGATTGAATGCGGTTCTTTTTCCGCAGCGGCGCGGCAACTGGGAAAAGTGCCATCCGCGGTGAGTATGTCAATTGCCAATCTGGAAATTGACCTGAACCTGAATCTGTTTCAACGCATCGGGCGTGAACCGGTGCCCACCGCACAGGCGCTGACGCTGTATGAAAAGACCGAACAACTGCTGGTTGAAATGAACCAGTGGAAACAGCATGCCGCAGCGTTAAGTGAAGGGCTGGAATCGGAACTGAATATTGTGGTGGTGTCCGAGCTGATTCATAGCGACTGGACCCAATACATTGCCCTGCTGCAGCTGGAATTTCCAACGCTACAGATCAATATATTTTCAGCGCCACAGGAAGATGCCATGCACATGCTGGTCGAACAGTCGGCGCAACTGGCAGTGATGTTTGAACGTGAACAGCTCGACAGTGGCGAGCAGTTTGTAGAACTGAAACGCGAAGCCTTGGTGCCGGTGGCGGCCCGAGATTTTGCCTTGGCTCAACAGGCACCGGTCAGCTTTGAAGCTATTTTGCACAGCCGGCAAATTGTGGTGGCCAGCCGTGACCGTCGTATTCAGCCGGAACTGTTATTTTCCAAACAGTACTGGCGCACTGATAATCATCATACTGCCTGCTCGTTAATTTTACAGGGTCTGGGCTGGGGTGTGTTGCCGCTGCAAATGCTGAATGAAAACCCGAACTTAAAGCAGCAACTACAGGTTTTGGACTTTCTGGATTTCTCGCCCAAGTTTGAATATTTTGTCGATCTGGTCTGGAGCCGTGAAAGCAAACTGGGGCTGGCTGCTCGTTTTTTGATTAATCACTTGCGCAATCAACGAAAAAGCACAAATTAGACACTGATCTGTAACGCTTTTCACTTGGGTTAAATCCAGTTTGTGTTATAAATAATTGCATAAGCAATAACCGAACAACTAGAGAAGCGGATTCAATGACACAGAACGCCTTAAACCAATTAAAACGCTTAACAACTATTGTGGCCGACAGCAGTGACTTAACTGCCATTGAAAAGTTTCGTCCTTTAGATGCAACAACCAACCCGTCTTTAATTACCGCGGCGGCTGAACAGGCCGACAGTAAACCGCTTTTAACCGAAGCCTTTGATCAGGCCAAAGCAGAAGGTTATCAGCAAGACGAGCTGATTGAACGCACCATTGATATTTTAACCGTCAAGTTCGGGGTAGAAATTCTTAAACTGATTGATGGCCGTGTCTCGACTGAGGTAGATGCCTCGCTGTCTTATGATACAGATGCCACTATTGCCAAAGCCAAAGAACTGCTCGCGCTGTATAAAGCATATGGCATTGATCAGAAACGCATCCTGATTAAAATTGCTTCAACTTGGGAAGGCATTCAGGCCGCAAAACAGCTGGAAGCAGAAGGCATTCATACCAATTTAACCTTGCTATTCGGTCTGCATCAGGCACATGCCTGTGCAGATGCCAAAGTCACGCTGATTTCCCCTTTTGTCGGGCGTATTCTGGACTGGTACAAAAAAGCCGAAAATGTCATGTACTACCCAATTGAAAAAGATCCGGGTGTGCTGTCCGTGAAAAAGATTTACCAGTTCTACAAACAGCATGCGGTGAAGACTGAAATCATGGGTGCCAGCTTCCGCAGTATTGATCAGGTCTTGGCGCTGGCCGGTTGTGACCTGTTAACCGTTTCACCCAACCTGCTGGCCGAACTGGAACAGGATGAGCGTGAAGTCACAGCACAACTCTCAAGTGACACGATTGAAGCTCAAGGCGAGCTGGAGCCGATCACAAAAGAGAAATTTAAACAGCAGCTGGAACATGACTTAATGGCCTTCCAGTTACTGCAAAGCGGTATTGATGGCTTTATTAAAGCGCGTGAACAGTTAAGCCAGTTATTGCGCCAAAGCTTTGGTATTGATGCCGAAATTAAAGCTTAATTTTCCTGTTTAGCCGCGCCGCTGTGCGCGTATTCCAGGCCGATGTTGCTATATAATGCTGCATCGGCCTTTTTAGTTCTCTGGATTTCCTGTGTTTGGTATCACTGACGTAATGACGTTCATTATTGGAACCATTTTAATTGTGATCCTGCCCGGCCCCAACTCTTTATATGTGATGTCAATTGCCTCGCGCTTTGGCATTAAAGCCGGCTATCTGGGTGCTTTAGGCGTTTACACCGGTGACCTGATTTTAATTCTGTGTACTGCCTTTGGTGCGGCTTCAGTGCTACACAGTTTTCCGTGGCTGTTTATAGCGCTGAAAATGATTGGCGCGCTGTATTTAAGTTATTTGGGCATACGCCTGATGATTGCCGCCTATCGCACCTGGCAGCCCGAAAAAAGCCGCTCGACTCAAACCAAGAATAGCAGCAGTACGCCAGAACAGGTTCATCCTTTTCGCACCGCATTAACCATTAGTATTTTAAATCCGAAAGCGATTCTGTTTTATCTGTCTTTTTTTGTGCAATTTGTTGATCCGGCCTATCCTTATCCGGCGCTGACTTTTACCCTGCTGGCCATTATTCTGCAAATCATCAGCATGAGTTATCTGTCAATTCTGATTATTTCCGGAATGAAACTGGCGACCTATTTCAACCGGAATTACCGCCTTACCGCGAGCGGTGTGGCCGCAGTTGGCCTGCTGTTTTGTGGTTTTGGCTTAAAACTGGCCAGCTCGACCCTATAAAAATCAAGCAATTTTTTTAACTTCTGATAAAGATTTGAACTTTTAGATGGCCATTGAAAGGCGTATGATTTATCGGCTTTCTCTCCCATTTTTATTGTGCAACGGATTATGCAAAAGCTTATACATGATTTTTCTATTCCGGCTGTTTTTGCTGGATTTATCACTTTTTTAATTGGTATTAGTGTTTCTGCCGTACTGGTGATTCAGGCGGCGCAAACTTTAGGGGCCACAGCCGAACAGATTACCTCCTGGTTCTGGGCTTTGGGTCTGGGCATTGGCCTGTCTGGCTTGCTGCTCTCGTGGAAATACAAATATCCGGTGTCGACGTCCTGGTCAACCGCCGGGCTGGCCCTGATTATTGCCACGGGCAGTGGTTATAGCCTGAATCAGGCCATTGGGGCTTTTCTGGTGTGCGGCGTGCTGACCGCACTGTTGGGTTTTTTCGGGATTTTTGAACGTCTGTTTCGCTATATTCCACAAAGCCTGACCAGCGCCATGCTGGCCGGCGTACTGCTAAAATTCGGCATTGCCTTGTTCGCCAGCATTCAGCATGAATGGGCATTTATCCTGTCTTTACTAGCAGCCTATGTACTGTCAAAACGCTTCTGGCCACGCTATAGCATTGTGCTGACCGTAATTGCCGCGATGCTGCTGTGCCCGCTGGTACTGGATTTCCATTTTCCTGTGGTGAGCTGGTCATTGGCGCAACCGGTGTGGATCAGTCCGGAATTTAGCCTGCCCGCTATTTTAGGTCTGGCTTTACCGTTGCTGGTAATTAATCTGGCCTCGCAATATTTACCCGGCATCGCCATTATTAAAAGCTATGGCTATCAGCCGCATGTTAATCAGTTGCTCGGCTGGACCGGTACCGCGCAGGCCGTGTTATCGCCTTTTGGCTGTTATAGCGTGAATATTGCAGCGATTAGTGCCGCCGTTAGTCTGGATCATCAGGTGCATCCGGACCCATCAAAACGCTATATTGCCGGCATGAGCTGTGGCCTGTTTTATATCCTGATGGGCTTGTTTGCCGCCACCTTAACCAGCCTGCTGATGTCTTTTCCGGCAGTGCTGATTACTGCATTGGCCGGTATCGCCCTGTTTGGCACCATTGGCCATAACGCCTTTATTGCCTTTAAAGAGGCCGATGACCGGGAAGCCGCATTAATGACCTTTTTACTAAGCGCTTCAGGCATCCAGTTCTGGGGCATTGGCTCGGCCTTCTGGGGACTGGTTTGCGGTGTGGTGGTGTTACTGGTGATGAAATTTCCCTGGAAAGCCAAATCCTAAAGACTAACATGATGACCAGCAGATTTTAGGGCGCGGATCTATCTGTCTGATCCGCTTTACTATAATCGGCCAGAAATGACAGGGTCTGCTCAAAAGTCTGCTGGCTTTCGGGCAGATGCGTTAAGAACTGATATTCATGAATCAGCCAGCGTTTAGAGTCGGGATAAAATACTGCTTTTACTGGCACCTGCTGCTGCTTTAACACCTCTAACAGCGGTAAAGATTGAGTATCAGTCAGAAAATCCTTATTGCCGCCACTTAAAAATACCGGTGGAAACGCGGGAGTAATATGCTGAATCGGTGAAATCTGCTGCAGAAATTCCGCATCCTGTTTGCGGTCGCCGGTATAGGCCTGCACCATGTTATAAATGCCCCACTCGACAATTTTGATTTCATCCGGCGCGGTTTTAATAAAATACGGTAAATCATAAATCCCGCAGTGCAAAATCACCCCTTTCAGCTGTGTTAAGGCCAGAACCGGCACAAATTCCGAATGCGCGGCAAATTCCGGATTACTCAACAAGGCTGCATAATGGCTGGCCAGATTGGCACCGGCAGAATCTCCAGCCAGAAATAGTTGCTCGGCATCAACACCAAACAGCGCGCCATGTTCCTGAATATAGGCCAGTGCCTGATTAATCTGGTGTAACTGGGTGGGATAAGTCGCCGCTGGCGCCAGTTGATATTGCAGTGAAAACACCGGATAACCGGCATCTGCCAGCCGTTTAAAATAACCGCGCGCATGGGCTTTGGAACCGGAAATCCAGCCACCGCCATGAATCCAGACCACGGCCGGGCGTAATCCGGTATCATCAGGTGTCTGTGCTGGCAAATAGACATCCAGGCTTAAATCCGGATCTTGCTGATACTGGATATTTTCCAGCACCCGCACCTGCTGCGGTGCATCCCGATCCATCAGTTTCTGTTGCAATTGGGTGGTCAGATTAAATGCGCCGGCAATAATACGGCTATTACCGGCTGTGCTTTGGCAGCCACTCAGCACCAGCAGCAAGCTCATGCACAGACTTAACATCAGATACTTCATTTCACCCATCTTCCTGTTTATACAGCTGTTTTATTTTTCTTCACTATAAAGCAGCCGCCGCGCAGATGGAACCCGGTTTTTCACGACAATGCGATCTGACAATGTAGAGTATTCCAGTCAGAATTATTTGTTAAATCAAAGACCTACTTAAGTGGTATTGTGATTGAAAATCTGTATCTTTTTTGCAGGCAGAACACCGGAATAAATTGAATGCCCCCCGGTGATGTGCTATCTATAGAGTATAGCTAAACATTAAGTTCATTATATCAATAAGGAGTTTCTCCATGGCGTATCAGCATATTCTCGTTCCGGTCGATGGTTCTCAAATTTCCTATTCTGCGGTGCAACATGCAGCTGAAATTGCCCGTGCCTTTAACAGTCAGCTGAGTCTGGTGAGTCTGGTGGCGGAAGACCCGTTCACTGATGCCGATTTCTATTATTCATCTGCCATCATGAAAGAATACTTTGTGCAGGCACACGGTAATGCACAAAAAGCCCTGAAAGAAGGCCAGCAAATTGCCGAAGCTGCAGGCGTTACTGTAAGTACTAAAATTGTGGAAGGTGAAGTATCGGCCAAGCATGTGGTTGAAGCTGCACAAGAAATGGGCGTTGACCTGATTGTGATGGGTTCACACGGTCGTAAAGGCTTCCAGAAATTCCTGCTCGGTAGTTTTGCTCAGGATGTACTGCGCAGTTCTGAATTGCCGGTGCTGGTCATTAAGGCCTAATTGCCCTACTACAGTTCAGAATCCTGAATGCTTTTGATGTACTTTCATTCACTGTCAGTTTCAATAAAGCCCGCGATATTCATATGTAAAAATAAGGAAAACTGTCATGACCAGCTATAAACATATTCTTGTTCCAGTGGATGAATCCCCGATTTCTTATGCTGCTGTAGAACAGGCTTTAAGTCTGGCCAAAGATTTAGGCTGCCAGGTCACGGTAATGAGCGTGATTGCGGTTGACCCATTTGTCGGCGTCGATTTTTATAAAGTTGCTCCGGCCATTACCGACTATTTCATGCAGGCCGAAAAAAATGCCAAACTGCGCTTGCAGGAAATTCTTGATTCTTTCCAGCGTGAAGGCGTGCAGGTCGATCAGAAACTGGCGCACGGCGTTTCACCCTCAGATGGCATTATGCAGATTGCCGATGAAGTCGGTGCCGATCTGATTATTATGGGCTCACATGGCCGGACCGGTTTCAAGAAAATGATGCTGGGTAGCGTAGCGCAAAACGTGCTGACCCAATCGCCTATTCCGGTGCTAATTGTAAAAGTCTAAAGTAAATCTAAAGCTGCCATAAAAAAACTCCTCAACGTGAGGAGTTTTTTTTAAATCTGCTGAACAGCGGTCAGGGTTTGGAAATTTCCTGATGCAATGCCTGTAAAAACAGTTCTGCTTCAATTTTATTCGGAAAGATGCGCTGATACAGCCCCTTGTCCTGCATCGAGTGTGGTGTATATTCAATAGACACCATAAAACGCTCTTCATTCAATATTCTGTTCACTCTTAACGCAATAATATGTCGTGAATTCAAGTAAAAACCATCTTCAATTTTAACCAGCATCACTCAACCTCTTGTTCACGCCAGAACCCGGCTTTTTCACCTGAACCTTTCCAGGCTAAAAATAAAAAAGCCCACCACAATGATGAGCTTTTTTATTTAAATTATCTAAACACGTTTCAGCCTTAATTTAGCATACTCCCCGCGAATATGCGGGAAAGCTCACATAAAGTTACAGCTAAATACCGAGAAAATAAAATAAATCTTCATTATTCTATTTTTTCGAGCGAAAGCTGCACCGGTTTAGACATTTAGCATACTGTTTAAAGTTTCGACCACGTTTTTCGATTTCACCAAGGGCTTCAAGGTTTCCAGGGCCACCTGTACCTGACTGCGCTGTGGTTCATCCAGCGTATACCAGCGTGACAGCACCTGCAGCAAACGTGAACCTAAAATCGGGTTCTTTTCATCGAGGTATTTGGCCAGATGGATATAATGCTGCACCCCAAAACTCCAGGTATTTACCGGATTCATATTCAGACCACCACTGACCGAACGAATGCGGTTTGGCGTACCCAGATCATAGTCCGGATGCTGGGTTAAGGTATGAATGGTTTCAGCCGTTGCATTTGGATGGGAGGCCTGTACAGTAAACCACTGGTCTAAAGACAGCGCTTCATCTTTAAAGCGGTCATAGAAATCCTGCAGGCAGGATTCGGCTTGCGGTGCATCATTCCAGACCAGTACACGTAGCGCGCCTAAACGTTCTGACATATTGCCAGTATTCTGATACTGCTGATGCGCCAGATCAAAGGCTTCGGTATCGCCCTGACGTGCCATCAGACTGAGCATAATATTCTTCAGCGCACGCACGCCCATGGCCTGTGAAAACTCTTTTTGCAGGTCCGGGTCCAGACTTAAGTAAGTTTCCTTACAGAAAGCACCCAATTCACGCGCCAGCGTATTTAACAAGGCTTCACGTTTTTCCTGAATGTCCACCGGACTATAGTGCTGATCAATCCGGCTGCCCAAATAACCTTCACTTGGTACATCAAAAATTCGTGAGGCCAGTAACGGGTCCTGATTGACCAGTGCCGGCACCGTGTTTTTCATGGCCTGAAGATAACTTTCTACCGCATGACCATTTAGCAAAATGCGCTCCAGCAAGGTCTGCGTCGCCTGCCACTGGTTAAAGCCATTGGTTTCATACTGCATCAGGAAGGCCAACTCGGCATCACTGGCATCAAATTCCAGATTTACCGGCGCCGAGAAATTACGTAACAGCGACACCACCGGTTTGGCATTAATGCCGCTAAATTCGATGGTTGCCTCATCCTGATCAAACAGATACACGCCATCTTTTACGCCATTTTCAAACAGGGCCTCAGATTGCAGCGCATATTGCTCGCCGGTTTCAGCATTAAACAGCGCCAAAGCCACCGGAATTGGCACGGCTTTCAGGTCTGGATATTTCGGATGCGCTTTCAGGCTCTGTTTAAAGCTTAAACGATAGGTTTGAGTCGAAGCATCATACTCGCCATGTGCCTGCAGTTTTGGAGTACCCGGCTGGTTATACCAAGTTAAAAATGCCGATAAATCAACGCCTGAACCCGCAGTCAGTGCCGCAACCCAGTCTTCGACCGTCACCGCCTGACCATCATGACGGCGGAAATACTCATCGGTACCCGCGCGGAATTTTTCCTTGCCGAGCAAGGTCGACATCATGCGGTTAATTTCCGCCCCTTTTTCATACACCGTGGCGGTATAAAAGTTATTAATTTCGACAAAATGATCTGGACGTGGCGGATGCGACAATGGACCAGAATCTTCCGGGAACTGGTGCGCTTTTAATACCGCGACATCATCAATCCGTTGTACTGCGGCCGATTGTAAATCTTCTGAAAACGACTGGTCACGGAAAACGGTCAAGCCTTCTTTTAGGCACAGCTGGAACCAGTCACGACAGGTAATCCGGTTACCGGTCCAGTTATGGAAATATTCGTGTGCGATGACCGATTGAACGCGCATAATGGCTGCATCGGTGGTGTATTCTTCATCGGCCAATACACACGAGGTGTTAAAGATGTTCAGGCCCTTGTTTTCCATCGCGCCCATATTGAACTGGCTAACCGCCACAATCATATAGTTGTCGAGGTCATACGGCAGACCATAATGTTCTTCATCCCAGCGCATGGAATGTTTTAACGCTTCCATGGCGATGTGACATTTAGGAATATCTTTTTCTACCGCATAAATTTCCAGTGCCACATTACGGCCTTCAGAAGTCACATAGCTGTCTTTCAGCACCGCTAAATCGCCGACCACACAGGCAAACAGATAACTTGGCTTTTTGGTCGGGTCCTGCCAGATCGCATAATGACGCTGGGCATCGACCTCGCCTTTTTCAATCAGGTTACCATTGGCCAGCAGCACCGGATATTTTTTATCGGCTTCCACCCGGGTAGTAAATACCGACAGCACATCCGGACGGTCCGGATAGAAGGTAATTTTACGGAAACCTTCCGGCTCATTCTGGGTCACAAACAGATCACCAGCCTGATACAGACCTTCCAGCATGGTGTTGCTTTCCGGATGAATCACCACCTGGGTTTCAATACGTGCACGATCTGGCGCATTCTGAATTACCAGCTGTTCAGCATCAAGCTGATAGTCATTTTCGGTCAGTTGCTGACTGTTCAGATGAATAGATTTCAGCTCAAGGTCACGGCCCAGCAGCACCAGATCACCTTCGGTCTGGCGCTGCATCTCCAAAATAGCATTGACGATGGTGTGGTCTGCATACACCTGAATATCCAGATTAATTGAATCCACCAGAAATGCAGGTTTTTGATAATCTTTTAAATAAATAGTTTGGTCTGCTTCAACCACTGGATTTGCTGCGATATTCATATCATGTCCTAATTGTTTATACGCCGGGGCATTATGCGGATGATGTCTTGATCATACGCCAACTTTTTCAGTCTGTCTGCTGAATGCGCTTCTGTTCTAATATGGGCATCCGGCCACAACTTTTCAATTCATCATTCAACTAAATCTGTTTAAAAATACAGAGATGCTGAATTATGCAGCGAATCCAACAGCTTAATCTGCCCGCTAAAATCTTCTCGCGCTGGTGTTGCGCCATGCTGGTGCTGTTCTGCCCATCTGACCTGAAATTCTGCGCTATTGAGATACAAGTTCCTACATAAAGCTGCCACTTGACTACATTCTGTAATCAAAGACCTGTGATCTGTGCAGCTAAAAATATACTGCGAGATAAAACCGGATAATTTCCCAAGTCTAAACAGAGGCTTATTTAGACTTCGTCAAGATAAATCCGGTGACAATTCGCCAGCATTTGCGAAGGGAGATTTATTCAAATTTAGCTTTTCAATTTCGCTTCTAGAGTCAAACAGTTATCGGCTAAATGACGCTTTCAGTTGGCCGATCGCCATTTCAGCATGGGCCATTACATTATTTTCAAATCGGCTACATTTTGTGCACGCTTCTTGCTTGTATTTAAAGGCGCCGAGCGCATGATAACAATGATGAAAAAACGAGAAGAGGTGTGAGATGTATTTAAAAGAGCATATCGTCCGTGTAGAAAATATTAAAACCCTGCAAACCCTCGATCAGGCCAACATCGACCATAAAGTGATTGCCCTCTTTATGAGCTGTGAAGGCATTCCCATGCAGACCAATGAAGTTACCTCTATTTTGAATACCTATGATGCCCTGGGCAGCAAGAAAATCCCAAGCAAAAAAGTACAGGCGCTGATTCAGGCCAAGCAACTTGGTGAGGAGGATGATTCGCTACCGTGTCCGGTATAATCTTCTCTCCTCTAACTTCCATTTAAAATACGGCGTCCTGCCGTATTTTTTATGAAAAAGAGCTGTTCAAGTCAGGGCGTTTAAATTCAGCATAGTGTCCAAGTTTTCTGCTTTATGTTTTTTTGAGCAAACCAATGCGGCCCAGCCATGTATAATCCAGACATCCTATTTCTAAAATGATGACTGCACCTGAATATGCTCCAGATTCTGCAAAAACAGTTAGATGAAAGCACCTCGTGTCCGCTGTGCCGCGCTGCCATGTATTGGGTGGAAGCCGAACAGTACGATCAGGAGCTGAGCTATCACGAGTGCAGTTACTGCGAACATAAAGTGTATCCGGGCAATTTGCACAGTTGTCATTGCCCGGCCTGTGAAAAAAAACGCAAACAGCTGATTAAAGAAGCGCTGGTACAGGAAAACCGCAAGCTCAAAAATAAAGGCAAAGATAAAGACATGATTGAGCACAAGCTGAATCAGTTAAGCTTTATCCAGAAACTGTTTTTATTGTCGATGCTGGACGATCAGGTACATGAAAATACCCAGCATGATGAATATATTTACTGGGAACGGATTAAATTCCAGCCTTTTTCACCCAACTATTTATATCAGAAACAGCTGATCAAACAGCTGCTTGACCAGCAGATTCTGGTGGCCAAGGAATTCGCCGATGAAGCCGGCCAGTATTATGTGAATGTGCGGCTGGATGGTTATTCAGAGCCGAGCCTGTTCAGTATTACCCATCAGCTTCGACAATGGTTTTACCAGAATTTGAGTCAGGGCGTGCCCTTTCACAGTTCAGATGAAGTCAAAGATGCCATCTATGAACTGATGTATGAAAAAGTGGTGCAGTTCATGCAGTTTTATTGCCGCATCTGGCAGGTGCAAATTTCCGGCAACAACAGTTTTAAAAGCCTGTGTTTTCGCCTGCTGGACAGCCTGGCAGTGGGTCAGATTTTTTATCTGGTGCAAACCGCGCTGGATTATCTGCATGGCCAGAAATTATTACAGGCACGCAATGAAAAATTCATTAATACCAATCTGCTAAAAAAAACCGTAGAACAGTACCGTGAACGTGGCCTGCAAGAAAAATGGATGACCACCACGCTGCCACATCCACCACAACTACCGATGAGCAAAATGGTGGAAATTCTATTTTTCCGTTTTCTCAATTATGATGAAATGATCTTTGTACAACCGATCTGGAAAATCTGGGAAAAGATTGAACCGCGCTTAAAATTTTATGCCTTAAAACGCTGTATGCACTGCGGCTCGGATGAACTGGATGTCGATTATGATGCCCAGCATTATGTGTCCTTGTTCTGCCGTCGCTGTAAACAGCAAGACCACTACTTTACCCAATAAAGGGGTAACTGATGAATTATCCAGAACAGCTTTCCACTCTTGACAGCAGCCTGCCCGATGAAACCGCGGCAATGATTGAAAAAATTATTGAAGCCTGGAGCCTGCTCAAAACCCGGCAACCACTGGTGCAATGTATCACCAACAGTGTTGCGACCAATTATACCGCCAATATTCTGCTGGCTGCCGGTGCATCACCGGCCATGATTGATAATCCTTTTGAAGCAGAAAGCTTTAGCAGTATTTGCAGCGCCTTAAGTATTAATTTGGGCACACCGACCAGCGAACAGATGCAGGCCATGCAGATTTCGGCAGAAACGGCCCAGCGTCTTGCCAAACCGTGGGTGCTGGACCCGGTCGGTTATGGGCCCGTCTTAAAATGGCGCTCAGATATGGTTGATGCGCTATTGGCCTTTCAACCGAGTGTGATTCGCGGCAATGCGTCGGAAATTGGCGGCTTGGCCGGCGCACAGGTAGAATCCAAAGGTGTTGATTCGACCCTAGACAGCACCGCGGTATATGCACAGGCCAAAAGCCTCTTGGCGCATGCCGAATGTATTGCCATTTCCGGTGAATCCGATTTTATTCTGTCCAGACAGCTTGAACAGGTGGTGCAGGTGAATGGTGGCTCGGAATTACAGCCCAAAGTCACCGCAACCGGCTGTGCCCTAGGCGCTTTAATTGCGGCGTATGCCGCGGTCAGTCCGGTGACCATTGCCACCATTGCCGCGCATGTCCATTTTGCCATTGCCGGAAAACTGGCCCACGCGCAAAGTTCACAGGTTGGCAGTTTTAATGTGGCGTTTATAGATGCAATTTTCAGTCTGGATGCGGACACCATCCGTGAACATGCCGATTTAAAATTTCTGGCGCCTTAAGACATCTTCCCGTCCAAAGCAAAGTTGAGTGCCGTTTCGGTCAGGGTTTTACTGTCTAAACGGCAAATACACATCAGGCCGATGCCATCAAAATAGTCCGGTGCGTGTTGCAGAAAAAAATCGCAATGCGGATTGGCATGCACTCTTAACTGTTGCAGCTCCTCTTCACTGCGCAGCGGCACACAGGTCTGATGCACATAAATATCTTCATCACGCTTCTGGATGTCGTGTTGCCGGCTGGCCATCACCTGCAACACGCTTAAATAATCCTCCGGCATCCGGATATCACTGCGTGGATAAAAGCCCCGAACACGTGATACAAAATGTGCATAAAGCTTCGGCTGGTTGATGGTGGCAATAAACCACATGGGCGTTAAAGGATATTTAAAGCGCTGGTTCAGCATGGCTTTGAGCGCACTGTTGATGATTTTATGGTTGTATTGATGGCGATAGCTTTTTAAAAAACTGGCGCGTGAGTTGACCACCAGAATTGGCTGATGTAACAGGGTTAAGGCCAACAGTGGAATAATGGTCTGCCCGACCAGTTTGCCACGATGATGATATTGAATAATAGTGACCGAAATTGCCTGCGGGTCATACAGATATTTCTTTAGCTCCTTTTCACAGGTTAACGTAAACACCTGCTGATCAAACTCGGCAATTTTTTCAAAAAAATAATCTTGTTGTTGTGTGGATAAGGCTTTGAAGTCAAACACCGTCTCAGTGATATCCATAATCCTTCACCCTATGATTGTTTTAATTTTTCAGACTCATTTTAGTGTCACAACCCGGAATCAGTTATCACTATTTTCCGGGATTTGTCCATTTTGTTATAAATCATTGTAATTATAAGAAATAATTCATATTAATCAAAATAATTGTGAGTAAATTTAATCTAATGATTTTACAACGCTTATCTGGGCTTTCTCGCTAAAAAACCTGATAATTCAGCGAATTAATGAGATCTGGTTAACATTTTAATTCGACCAAAGGTTATCTGCCTGCCATCTACACAACGGCGAAATAACCGTCGTTATATTACATGAATTTTCAACTAAAAATCAAAATGAATCATAAAAAAACCAGTGAAAAATCACTGGTTTTTGTGAAACAAAAAATGTGTGAAGAATTAAAACAACTGGAAAGCTTTAGATGCCCAGCCGCGTGCAGCCGATGAACTGACCGCAGGCAAAGGTTGTCCTCCATAAACTACGCTGCCCTGCCGATCCTGATAACTCATCCAGCCAATGGTGTCAGCAAAGCCAACTGGGGCTTGGCTATAGTCACACACGCCTTGCGGGAAAACCCGATGCAATCGCTGGAGCTGTTCATTGCTAAAGCGGACCGTATTGCCATAATCCGACACATTTAGAGGTTTCAGCTGACACTTGTTGGCATAGGTGGTCAGGCTGTCCCCGGCCACCATACGCGGTGTGCCATATACCGGTAATCTGAGCGTGCTGCACAGATTCTCGCGGTTAATGATGCCGGCAGTAATACAAGCATCTTTTACATCTGCCGGTTTGTTTTGGGTCAGTTTGGTGGCAATAGGCAAATCACTTAAGTCTTTTTCGACATTGCTTAACCAGCGGTCCATATCATTAAAGCTGATTTCCAGACATTTGGCATCGGCAATCATGACCAGATCACCGCCATAAATCACATGGTTATTATAATTGCCATGCGCTTTTTCCAGTCGCGCCCGAATGGCAAAGGCACGATAGGCATCATGGAACAGCGCCGGGTCCGGACCTCGACAGTCAATAATCGCCACTTTATTAAGGTTGTTCCCAACATTAATTAAGCCACTGCGATAGGCATTGTTCAGCGCCGTATAATTGGCTTCTAGACGTTCAGGCACCGCCTGAATATCAATATCCACGCCACCTATTTTTTCGTTTAACTGTACAAACTGTTCTGGGGTAATGATGTTTTTCATCAAGCTTTCCAGCCCATATTGTACCCCGACATTATCCATCGGCAGGCCAGCAAAACCGCGACCAATGCGTTTCTCAGTTTCGGTCCACAGCTCCGTTGGGCGTGGGGCTAGCAAATTAATTGCCGCATCCTGAATCGAACAGCGAATGCCTTGAGGATTATTGGTGGCATGATATAACTGCGCCGATGAAATTCCCTTGCAGATGGTATTTGGCCGCGCCACATCAAACTGGGCCAGCTCACTGACATAGCCATTAATTTCAGAAATATGTCCCTGAACATGCGCAATCTGATGCGGCAAGAAGCTTAAACGGCCTTCTGGAGTCTGGAAATAATTAATCATCAGGTGATAATCGGCGAACTGTGAAGCGGTACTCCAGGCATCAGGGAATGAGCAAGTGGGTAAAATCCCCTGATAAATTCCCGGATAGGCATTGGCCACCCATTGTGCTGCCAGCGCACCACCTGAACAGCCCTGCCCGATGGTATAGCGCAAGGTGCCATACTGCTCAATAAAACGCTCTTTGGCCATAATCAGCGATTCTGCCTGAATCGCCAGATTACAGTTATGACCGCTATGAGACAGTGCAGTCGACATCACCCCAAAGCCGCGGCCTAAAGCCAAAATGGTGACATCAGGCAAAATGGAACTTGAAGTGGCAATGACCGTTGGCGCAGAGGCAGACTGGTAATCATTACCACAGCTTTGGCCATGCGTGACCACCAGTTTATGGTTAAATTGCGCTTGTGGCTTTAAGGCGGTCCACGGCTGGTTCGGATCATACAACACCGCAAAACGGTATTCATCGCGGTTCTGATAGCCCACTTCCTCACGCACAATAAATGGCACCGTTAGTCCTTCATCGGTAGTGGTGGTGGCAATATTCTGACTGGCCGGCGGTTGTGCCGGGTCATAACTTTTAATGAGTCCCAAACGATCTTTATAGTAATAGTTATATTGCACAGCCTTTTGACAGAACTGATCGGTCGACGCATTAGTACAGGTCCAGGGCTTTAACTGCGGGCCAGACAGTAATGGTCCACTCGAAGGATGATTGATCAGGCTTAAATTCTGATAATAACGCCCTGCTTCAACCTTGAGTTGATTATCGCCCAGTTTAAGTCCTTCAACTAAGGCTTGGCGCTGCTCATTGGCAAATGCATCACTAATATTTTGTCCATTCAGGGACACTTTCAACGCCGTAGTTTGAATATCATCGGGCAGCTCCAGTTTCAGCAATACATCCGAGTCTGTAATTAAATCTGGCCGGGTGGATAACACCTCCACCATTTCCCGTTCTACTTTTGAAGATGTTCCTGAACCGGAAGAATCTCCACCTCCGCCACCACAGCCATACAATATGACACTACACACCGCAATATTGAGGCTATTGAATACCAGTTTTCCTTTCATACGCTCATCCATAAATTATTATTTTTCTGAAGTTTATATGTATAACTTCATTCATGAGCATAAAGATAATTTGACAACAACTATTGTCATTATTGTTATTTATTGTTTTATGGGCTGTTTTAAAAAATCACCAAAATCAGGGATAAAAACCAAATTCTGCTTCTGAACATCTGATTTAATTTCAAGCTATTTTGCATGACTAAAAAGATGAATAGTTATATAACTTTTACTTTAATTAACTTGGTAAATGATTAAATTCTTTTATTCCCGTGTAATATTTTCCGTCTTATTGGAAAATTTTTGTAACCATTTAACGATGAAATGAGAAATTCAAAACATCCAAGTTCCAGATAAAAAATGCTTATTTTTGAGCAATAAAACTTTCTCCTCCTCCCACTTTTGGCTATGACCTTTCATTTATAACCAGCAGATCAGAAAAACTTTCGTAGGTTGAAGTAAAAGAGTGTGCTTTAATACGCTCAGTATGAGATGAGCCTCTTACAGTATGTGCCTCAGATGTGCATACGACTAGCCCCTAACCATGGGGCTTTTTAATGTCTATATGATTTTGAAGTCGTATTAAAATTTAACCGAAAAATGCAATGATACTCTGAATCACCACAGCATTCACAATATCAATAAAAAATGCACCACACAGCGGTACGATTAAAAAGGCTTTGTGCGATGGACCATAGCTATTGGTAACTGCCTGAATATTGGCAATCGCAGTCGGGGTTGCTCCCATACCAAAACCACAATGCCCTGCTACCAATACGGCTGCATCGTAATTTTTTCCCATGATTCTAAAGGTCACAATTGCGGTAAATAAAATCAGTACCGCTGTCTGCGCAAACAAAATGGTAATGAGCGGGCCTGCCAAATCGGCCAGCAACCAGAGTTGCAGTGACAGTAAAGCCATAGATAAATACAGGGATAATGACGCATTTCCGAATACATCAATGGCACGGTCGAAAATATCGACTTTCAGTACATGCTCTAGGAAGTTACGTACAATCACCCCTGTCCCTAAAGCCCAGACAAAGGTCGGTAGTTCAAACCATCTTCCCTGACTGATCTCTGTCATTTCATTCGCAACAAATATACATAGTGCAAACATCCCCAAAGTCGACACTGCATTACTGGCTGTAATCAACCGGGTTTTCTTTGGATATTCGAAGGGTGCGGTGTTGATGCTAGTATCGAGTTGTTGTTCATTGGTCTCTTGCGCTACTGTCTCTGCCAACTGATTTCGTTTAATCAAGAATTTGGCAACCGGACCACCCACAAGCCCACCAATAACCAAACCAAAAGTAGCACTTGCCATTCCGAGGACAATTGCCCCCTGTATTCCATATTGAGTTTCAAGCACTTCACCCCAAGCACCGGCAGTACCATGTCCACCCGTTAAGGTAACAGAACCGACAATCAGACCAATCAATGGATCAAGTCCAAGCGCTGTAGCTAAGCTCATACCCACTGCATTTTGCACGACTACAAATAGAATGACGCAGACCAGAAAGATCAGCAGTGATTTTCCACCTTCTTTGAGCTTGGTAAAGTCTGCACTTAAACCAACTGAGGTAAAGAACATCAGCATCAGAATGGTTTGAATTTCTGAGTCAAATGTGGCACTGATATTAAAAAATTTATAGAGAATAAAAGCTGTAATCGCTGCGATTAGACCACCGATTACAGGTTCAGGTAAATTATAGTTTCTAAAGAAGCCAATTTTACTAACAAGATACCGCCCAATAAAAAGAAAAAATACTGCAATCACCAAGGTGCCAAAGGCATCAATTTCATAATTCATAACATTCCCTATTGGCTTTATTTTCATACAGTTTTAGGAAAATAGTATGAAAAATCAATTTTAGAAATGTTATGCAAGTTACTGTTTCTAGTAATTGTTTAATTAATAGACTGAATCAGGGTAATTAATGCGATGGAATATCATAAACCCAATTTTTGGCTTGTTGGTCTGTCGTAGTTTCACAAACATAGTAGTCATGATCCCAAGCATCTTGATGGAAGATTTCCTTTTTATAGTAAGTTACTTGTTTACCATTTTCGACACAGACAAAGCTGTCACCTTGGTCTTTGACTTGGGTTCCGTTAAGGAAGCCACCGATACAGAAGAAACGGGATTGTTTGGGCACTGATCTATGCTACTGTAAAATAATATTAGTTGTGATTAAACGTTGTATTCTTAGAACTGTAAATAACATTTATAAATAAAAGCCTCCAATTAAGAGGCGATTATTTCTATTTTTGACAGTTATTCAAACTATTTTCTATATAGCTTTTTTCTAATTGTCCTTGTTTAAAAGATTTTAATAACCGTTCCAACCTCACTCTATTCCCAGGATAAGAACAATACAGATTTTTAATATCATTAATTTTACTTAATGAAGCAAGTTTACTTAAAGAATCAACAGCACCTTGTTCTACTCTATTCCAATCCACATTAAGATTCTTCAAATTATAGTTATTATTATTTGCGGTATATAAAATATGATAATAATTAAAATCTTTTTCTGTAGGATTTAATTCCTGTATATCATTAACAATCATTTTAATTGCATCATAATTTTCTCCAAACCACTTTGGCTCAAAACTCCCCATAAATGTATTATAAATAACTCGCTGTTTTGGATATTTTACAATTCCATCTTGATAAGCTTTTAAGTAGTTTTCTTCAGCCCCCAGATCACGTAGGGTCATTAACAGTATGTAGTAATAAAAAGGATCTTTAGATGCAACATCATAATTTTCTAATAAAAAATTTAAATTTTTAATTGATTGATCACCAAAATATTGCATATTTTTTTTCGATACTTGTGAAGTATAACTTCCCCCTCTAATGCTCCAAGCATGTTTTCTAACCCAAAGCGTATAGTAAATATAACCTAATGGTGACTCTGGTTCAGCCTTAATCCATTTCTGTGCGATTGCTATATTTTCTTTATAATAATTTGGAGAAGTTACTCGATGTTTATTTACAATCCCAAGAAAAGAATCTAAATAACTAGTATGTTTAAACTTACCATCAAAATTATATTCTTCACTATTTAAAAGCTGTTGTGCTTTGTTTGAAATATCTTTGAACTTTTTCTCTCTAATCAAATTTTCCACTTCAGACTGAATGTCATATCCTGTGGGATATATACTTTCATCAACCAATTTTATGTTTGCTAACTTCGTATACGACACTTCTGCAAAAATTTGTGTAGAACAAAATGTTAATAATATAAAAGATAAATTCTTTAGTTTCATAAGGCCAATTTCTAAATTACAGTTTTATTAGACTTCTTGCGTTAGTCAAATTTTAAGCAGCCGAAAGCTATATTTTATGCGGTTTTAGCCAATTCAAAAATTAGATAAAACCATACTTTCGCAAGAAGTCTATTATTAGTAAGATTCTATTAAATAAAGAAAATCCCACATGACGTGGGATTTTCTTATTAACTACTTAATCAATTAAGACAATTGAGCAGCAGCAATTTTCTTCGTATCTACCTTTTCAGCAGCATCTGTATATTCAGACATTTGATCGAAGTTCAAGTACTTGTAAATGTCAGCAGACATGCTGTCGATTTGAGAAGCGTATTGTTGATACTCTTCTGGAGTTGGTAATTTACCAAGAACCGCAGCAACAGATGCAAGCTCAGCAGAAGCCAAGTATACATTCGCGCCTTGACCTAAACGGTTCGGGAAGTTACGTGTAGATGTAGATACTACAGTCGTGTTCGGTGCAACACGTGCTTGGTTACCCATACATAATGAACAACCTGGCATTTCAGTACGCGCACCAGCTTTACCATAAATGTTGAAGAAGCCTTCTTCCATTAACTGGTGTTCGTCCATACGCGTTGGAGGAGCCAACCATAGACGAGTAGATAAAGAACCACCAGGAACTTTGTCTAGAAGTTTACCAGCTGCACGGAAGTGACCGATGTTCGTCATACAAGAACCGATGAATACTTCATCAATCTTGTCGCCTTGAACGTCAGAAAGCAGTTTCGCATCATCTGGATCGTTCGGGCAGCACAGGATAGGTTCGTTGATGTCAGCAAGGTCAATTTCATACACTTTAGTGTATTCAGCATCAGCATCAGCTTTAAGCAGTGATGGGTTCGCTAACCATTTTTCCATGTTCTCAACACGGCGCGCCATAGTACGAGCATCGCCATAACCTTGTGAAATCATCCACTTCAGCATGGTGATGTTAGAACGTAGGTATTCAGCAACTTTCTCTTCAGAAAGCGTGATCGCACAGCCTGCAGCAGAACGTTCAGCAGAAGCATCAGACAATTCGAATGCTTGCTCAACAGTTAAGTCTGTTTCCATTTCTGTTAAGTCGATCTCTAAGATACGACCAGAGAAGATGTTTTTCTTACCTTTCTTCTCTACAGTCAGGTCACCTTCTTTAATTGCGTAGTAAGGAATTGCGTGTACCAGGTCACGTAGAGTGATACCAGGCTGCATTTTACCTTTGAACTTCACAAGTACAGATTCAGGCATATCCAGTGGCATAACACCAGTCGCAGCAGCGAACGCTACCAGACCAGAACCCGCCGGGAATGAAATACCAATTGGGAAACGAGTATGCGAGTCACCACCAGTACCTACTGTATCTGGAAGAAGCATACGGTTTAACCAAGAGTGGATAATACCGTCGCCTGGACGTAAAGATACACCACCACGGTTCATGATGAAGTCAGGTAGTGTGTGTTGCATTTGCACGTCAACTGGTTTTGGATACGCAGCTGTGTGACAGAAAGATTGCATTACCAGGTCAGCAGAGAAGCCCAAGCAAGCCAGGTCTTTTAACTCGTCACGAGTCATAGGACCAGTTGTATCTTGAGAACCAACAGTGGTCATCTTCGGTTCGCAGTAAGTACCAGGGCGAACGCCTTGACCTTCTGGAAGACCACATGCACGACCAACCATCTTCTGCGCTAAAGTGAAGCCTTTGCCAGAGTCGGCAGGTTGTACTGGAGTACGGAATAAAGAAGATGGCTCAAGACCTAAAGCTTCACGTGCTTTACCAGTTAAACCACGACCAATGATCAGGTTAATACGGCCACCAGCACGTACTTCGTCTAGAAGCACTGGAGTTTTCAGTTCAGATTCAGCAATTTGTTCGCCGTTTTTGAACGCAGTTACTTTTGCAGCAGCGTGATCGATTTTCAGTGTGATTTCATCACCCATGTTCATGTTAGAAACATCGATCTCAACTGGTAATGCACCCGCATCTTCCATGGTGTTGAAGAAAATCGGAGCAATCTTACCGCCTAAGCAGTAACCGCCGTCTTTTTTGTTTGGAATGTGTGGAAGTTCGTCACCGAAGAACCAAAGCACAGAGTTCGTTGCAGATTTACGAGAAGAACCGGTACCAACAACGTCACCAACGTAAGCAACCTGGTTGCCTTTCGCGATCAGTTCTTTAATTTGGTTTAATGGACCAACTTCACCAGGAACTTCTGGGTTGATACCATCACGAACGTTTTTCAGCATTGCATTTGCGTGCAATGGAATGTCTGGACGGCTCCACGCGTCTTGTGCAGGTGACAAGTCGTCAGTATTCGTTTCGCCTGTTACTTTGAAAACAGTCAGTTTGATTTCTTCTGGAACGTCTGGACGGCTAGTGAACCATTCAGCTTCAGCCCATGATTGAAGTACTGCTTTCGCATTGTCATTGCCCGCTTTTGCTTTTTCAGCAACGTCGTGGAATGCATCAAATACAAGCAGGGTTTTCTTCAGAGCGTCAGCCGCTAAACCACCAAGTTCAGCATTTTCCAGAAGCTCAACTAAAGGCGCTACGTTATAACCACCAAGCATAGTACCTAGTAAGTAAACCGCACGTTCTTTAGAAACTAATGGAGAAGTCGCTTCGCCTTTTGCAACAGCAGACAGGAAAGCAGCTTTTACATAAGCAGCTTGGTCTACACCCGCTGGAACACGGTTTTCAAGCAAATCAACCAAGAAAGCTTCTTCACCAGCTGGCGGGTTTTTTAATAATTCAACTAATGCAGCGGTTTGAGCATCATCAAGTGGCTTCGGTGGGACTCCGAGTGCGGCACGTTCTTCAACGTGTTGGCGGTAAGCTTCTAGCACGGTGTTATTCCTCTTTTTTAAAAAATTACCTGTGAATTCCAGCTTGTTCAAAGCTTCACAAGTAATATGGACTGCAAAATTTTACTAAAATTCCAGTTAAAAGTTAATGCAAGGAAGGTGTTTCTTTGTGATGCTCATTATTTTATAACTAAATGATGTTCATATTGTTTATACAATAATCAAGCGGAGCACGTTTAGACCCGTCATTGCTGCTTTTAATCCACTTTAACCGAATTCTAAATAGAAAAAAGGCAACACTATGCTGCCTTTTCCGGGTTCCAATTACTATTCAACCTTAGTGTACCGTTGTACTGTTTAAATATTGCTGCAGATGTTCGCGACTGCCCTCAAATTTGACCTGAATTTCATCTTCATGTAGGGTACTATGCCCGGCACTGGCAAAGGAGATATTGACCTGATAACGCTTGCTGTCAGCATCAATAAGTTGTTGAAAATAGACTTTATCTCCAATACTGAGCACATAGTTGCTATTGCCAATAATGGTCACGCCCTGTTCATCTTCCAAGAGCAAATCTGCATGATGCAGATAACCAATCACGTCCATGATGTGCTCCTTTCTTCTGGCTATTGTTAAATCCATTATTCATTAAAAAGATAAGCTTTTCTATATTGGTGCTAAAGAAAAGTGTCACAATATATATTTATATTGCTTAGGCTATTTAGAAATAAGTAGAGGAAGGAAAATTAGGTTAAATATCCGCTTAAAAAAATAGATCAACGCAGCGAATTTTGATTATTTTTATCTATATGCAGAAATAGTGAGCATAAAAAAATGCCAGATTACAAATATGTCATCTGGCATTTTGGGTTCATGACTTAAAAACGTCGATAATCCGGCATTTCGTCATACGGCGTAGCCAGACATTTTTCTGTATATTGCGCTTTAATTTTCTCACGCGCGGCATCTACATCACTCTTCACTTCCTGCTCAGGCATGGCATAGACCGTTTCAATAATCTCAAAAATAAATTTGCGTGTGGTTTCATCTTCTACTTTGTCCGCATGAGCCAGTGCCTGATCTTTTTCAATGGCATTTTGACGATCCAGCATGATGGTTCGTGCTGCATTACCAACACTGGTACAGTAACCTTTCCACTGCTCTTCCGGGGTTAAGGGCTTTTTCTCTGCACAGCCGGCCAATGCAATTACGGCAGCCAAAGCGAATAGTTTGTTCATGCATACTCTCCTATTTCCGCTATGATAATCAAAGTTATCCTGAATGAGAAATCGGCCAGAAAAAATGCGCCCGTGTTGAGCACATTTTCAAGTTCAGAATAGACGGCTTAGAAACGCCAGTTATAGAAAATATCCACGGCACGTTCCAGCGACTGACTGGCTTCCAGATACAGACGTTTGTTCATCTGATAACGCAAGGTCAGCTTGTTCACCGGGGTAAACACGCCCACGCCATAACGGATAAACAGATCCGGAGTGATATAACCGGTCAGGCTGACCTGGGTATCATCCCCCGTACCCTGTGCATCTAAAGCCAACCCACTTAAACCAAAGGTACGCCCAATCTGGTTGGTCAGGGCACGCGTGCCGCCTAAACCAAGACTGATACCTGCCGCCGCAATGGTATTGTTGACATCGGAACGGAAACTGTCGGTCTGGCTTAAACCGCTGGCACCTTCGTTAATCCGGCCGGTAATCAGGGCATTTAGTGCTTCCTGCTCGGACAAGCCGGCATCGTTATAGACCTGAATATTCGGACCAGAAGCCGTTCCGGTCACCCGCACCCCGACTACGCTGCCCTGTACGCTCTTGTTGGCATCAATATCTAGACTCGGGTTGGCTAATGGTCCATTAAAACGGGCGATGGCACGGTTTAAATCCAGACTTTGGCCATAGGCTTCAATCTTGACGCGCTGGCTAACCCCAATTGCACCATTGGCGCGCATGGCGGTTTCCAGACCACGCTGACTCAGATACAGACGGCCCACCAGTGGAATACGGCTGTCAAAGCCCTGGAAGATGACCTGATCGCCCAGATTCAGTTCCAGATCGGCACGAATATCCCAAGGACGCGCAGAGCGTAATACCGCCAGCTGGTCTTGCCCTTCATGCACCACACGCACATCCGAAGACAGGTTCACCACCGGATCAGAAGCCTCAGGCATGGAAATTAACGCACGCGGCACATCGACCTTGCCATTTAAGCTTAAACGTTTCTGGGTCGGAAAAACCTCCATGGATAAATCCGGCGTCACAATGGCAGTAATTAGCGGCGCCTGACGCACCAGCAGATTATCCCCTTTTAAGTTCAGCTGAATTTTCGGTACGCCTTTCCAGTCAACATGACCGGTTAAATGTCCCACGCCCTGACCACTGTTAAATGCGCCATTAATTGTGGCCGAATCCTGTCGAATCGAGGAATACAGCTGCACATTGGTCAGGTTCACCGGCAGGGAAATCATGCTGATGGCACCATCTTTCAGACGCATTTCACCGGTCAGTAATGGCTGGGTTAACGTACCGCCGACCTTACCGGCAAAGGACAATACCCCAGCCATAGAACGCACATCGGCAATAAACGGCTTAAAGACTTTTAACTGCACTTCATTAAAGGCAATTTCACCGCGCATCGGCTTACGCTCGGTATATGGATCAATAATAACATTGGCATAACCGGCACCAATTTCCGGGGTTTTCACATCCAGTCGAATTTGCAGACCTTCAGCAATACTTTTAGCCACCACAGCGACCTGATCATAGCTTAAGGTCGAGCCCAGCTCTTGCGGGTCATCACCTGCCAAACCAATCACCCCATTGCGGGTTACCAGACGTGCATCAATTTTTGGACGCTGACCTTGTGCCCAAGAGGCTTTGGCATGTCCATTGACTTTACCGGTAATCGCCAGACCTTCCGGCATAAAGGCGGCAAAATCGTTCAGGTCGACATTGCGGGTTACAAAGGACACATTGCCTCGGTTTTTATTGACCCGAATTGGCTGGTCAAAACACAACTGGCTTTGCTGGCTCATCCAGCAATGCGCACCCACAAACAGATCACTGGTTTTGGTCTGGAAGATGACCGAGGCATTCTGACGCTGCACCAGACGGGTTCTTAAGGAGTCAAAATCACCTTTCTGGATTTGACCCAGCCAGTTATTTTCAGCATTAAAGCCGCCGGCCAGCTGCACATAGAAGCTACTTAAACGGTTTTCCGCTTTCACTTTCAGCAGATGCGCCTGGCGGGTACCGGCCAGTGAAATCTCGCCTTTTTGAATTTCACGGTTGCCGCTACGTAAATTTTCCAGACTGGCCGTAAGCAAGGTTGGGGTATTTTCCGAGGTCGGCAATTCACCGCGTAAACGCATTTTGCGCACGCTAAACAGGTTATTTAAACCAAAATCATCGACCACTAGATTGGCGGTGGCCTGCAAACGTGGTTGCGACTGCACATTTAAATAGCCATAAGCACGGCCACGCAAACCGGCATACAGTTCATACAGTGCTGGTGCATTCAGTTTGATTCTCAGGTTTTGTGCATTACCAGTAGCCTGAATCTGGTTCTTGGCATAGGCCAGATATAAATTATTGGCCTCAAACTGCTGCGGCAGGAAACCTTGCTGATTGGCATCCATCAACAGGGCCAGATTACCGGTACCACGTACCGGTTTATTGTTGATCATGCCGGCCAGATTGAGCTTTTCAATATTGATGCGTTTAAGCTGATCTGACCAAACCCCTTGGGTACGTACATTGCCCGACAGCTCGCCGCGCACACTCGAGACAAAATAATGCGGTTTAAAGCGGATTAAAGAGGCATTCAGGTTCCAGCCAATGCCATTTTTCAGGTTCAGCATACCATTGGCCAGAATCTGCCCGGCCACACCGTCATGACGCAGGTCTGAAATCTTGATCAGCTCCGGTGTACCGGACAGTTTCAGCTTTAAACTGCCCTGACTGGATTGCAGCAGACTGCTGTTGAGCGCGCCATCATAATTGACCGCGAAGCTCTTGAAGCCGCCACCCGCACGTTCATCATGGAACAGCAAGGCCACGGTACTGTTCCCGGTCAAATGCACTGTTTCATCCTGCTCGGCCAGACGCCCGCGTAAATCAATATTGTTTAAATGAATAATCTGCTGGTTTGGACGGGCAAAACCATTGGCCTGCAAACGGCCATTCAGCAGATTGACCGGAGCAGCATCAGCAATAATTTGCGGATTAAAATTGTCCGCGTTTAACGTAGCATTCCATTTGAGCTGGCGCTTGTCGGTTGGCAGTTCAATCAGCGCACGTCCCGTTAAGGTGCTGGCGCCGGCGTTATAGCTAAAGCTAGGTACATCCAGATTATTGTTCTTCAGATTCAGCTCAGCCTTATACATGCCCGCTGGTAAAGCACCCTGCTCATGCTGCGCCACCTGGGTTGCGACAAAAATCTTTTGCTGGCCTTCGACCAGGGCCATCTGCACATCACCCGATTCACTGGATAACCAGCCAATATAAGGCATCGCGCGGTCAATATTATTCCAGCGCACATCCAGTACCATGGGGTTTGGCTGGCGGTTTTTCGGCGCATTCTGATCCAGTTTCAGGTTCCAGGTTTCATAGCGGTCGAAATCGACCTGCGCCGTCAGATGAGTTCCATTTTCTAAATGGCCTTTAGAGGCAATTTGAGCATCCAGACTTGGCGGCAGAAAATCCTGCACCACTTGCGGAATGAGTAGGTCTTTCGGATTAATCTTGTCCAGGCGACCGGTAATATCCCAGCTGACGCGCTCGTTCCAGCCGACCACACCAGCCACATTCACGGCGCCCTGCATCAGCTGGCCATTTAAGTTGCTGATGTTCAGCTGATTGACCAGATCGGTATGCATGAGCGCGGTATATTGTCCTTTTGGAATATCTTTACCCGTCAGATCGGTAGCGACATCTAAATCCAGACGCTTGATATCACCCTTAAACTTGGCTGTGCCGTCTTCTGTATACAGCTCCCAGTCTTGTAACAGCGGCCAATGGTATTGATTGAACTGCAGCTCGCCAAACATCGGCACATTTTTACGCATTGGATGCAGCACCACCCAACCGGTGAGCAAATCGGGCGTATAGGTCGCCACCCCGGCCTGAACGGTATCTAAAGACCCTTTGGCCACCACTTTAATATCATGAATATTTAGGCTGTTGTTTAACGAAGGTAAATTCACATCGCCAATGGCATTCAGCGGATATTTGCCATAAAAATCCATATCGCCGCTGGCATTTTTGACCGACAGATAATCCATACGCATACTGGAATCTTCAAATTCCAGTTTGGTGCCCGACCACAGCGCATCGTTCAGGATCACATCATAAAAATTGACTTTGCTGCCACCTGAAGTCTGAATCAGCAAACGGTCCAGATCGGCATGATCAAGCCGGAGTACAAAAGGCAGACGGATTTCATTAAACTTGAATGGTCCATCACTTGGCGGTCCTTTGGTGGTAATTTGCAGATTACGCACATCGGCATGGGTAAAATGGATTTCCTTATTCAGCACGGCGCGCCAGCCCAGCATGACATCAGCGCGGTCAATTTTGACATCGACTGAGTTTAGCGTAACCAGAATATTGCGCAGGATAATACCGCGTAATAAGTTTCCGCCTTCATATTCATACTGAATGATCTGCTGACGTTCCAGCACCCGGTCAAGGAGGAATTTACTGCCACGGTCGGTCGAGAACATGATTGCCAAAGCCGATACCAGCAACACCACCATAAACAGCAGTGACAACAAGGCACTTCTGACTATTCTGCGCTTTTTGGGTACAGGCGCGGGTGTATTTGGTTGCTGTTCAACTTCAGCCATAGTTCTCTCTAAATCTTAATTTTATAATTGCGAGCCAATAAAGAAATGCAGACGAATTGGATGATTCTCATCCGAAATGCCCGAAGCAACATCGACCCGAATTGGGCCAATCGGTGATGCCCAGCGTACCCCTAAACCGACACTGTATTCGGTCGGATTGCTAAAATCGGCATCATAGGCATTACCAAAATCGCTAAAAATTGCTGCGCGCCAACCGTCCCTGAATTGATAGTTATATTCCAGTGAGCCCACCCCAAGTGCTTGTCCACCAATTTTAAAGCCATCAATTTGCGGAGACAGGCTCTTAAAGTCAAAACCGCGAATGGTCTGATCCCCACCGGCAAAGTAACGCAGATTATAAGGCACTTTGCTAAAATCTTCGGTCACGATATAACCCAAATCGGCACGACCGACAAACTGATGATCGTTATTTTCACCCAGAGAATAAATAAAACGCCAGCCGGCATTCAAAATTGCCATATCGGCATCGGACAACAGGCTTTCACTGCCAAGTTCAACTTTATAAATCTGCTTGAAACCACGGGTCGGATTGACACGCGGGCTGCTGTCGGTGCGCGACAGTTCATAACCGAACAGTAAAGACTGCTGTTCGGTGGAACCATTACCAATAAAGGCGTCAGGAATCTTGTCAATATCGACCACACCGTTCTGGGTTAAACGGTCCAGACGGTAACGCAGACCATAAGCATGTTGCCAGCTGCCACGCGGGTTTTTAATAATCCGGTCGGCGCCGGCCACTGCCGATTCAATTAACAGGTCATTGCCGGCAGAAACATCACTACGCTCTTCACGTTCATAACCGGCCACCAAGGTAATATAGTCATTCAGTGGATGATTATAAGGAATGCTATAGCGGCCATCTAAAGACTGGCGGATTTCAGACAGTTCCAGGTTGGCATCGAAGGAGTGACCACGACGGTTAACAATGGCCCGGCGATACTGGCCGCGTACACGCATTCCGGTATCTGTACCATAACCGGCACCGACTTCTGCACTGTTCAGCTTATCGGCGTTCAAAGTCACAATCACCGGAATTTTCTTTTCCAGACGTGCCTGTTCTTTTAGCCGCTCTTCTTCTGATTGCTGGGTTTCCTGTTCGACCCGCAGCTGACGGATGTTTTCATTCTGCTCGGCTTCCTGAGTGCCGGCAAACTGGTCTTCATCCACCACTGACTGGGTCACTTCTTCAGTCGAGCTTAAATCTTTCTGGTCCTGAACCGGCTGGAAGTCTTCAGCGGAAAGTTTGCGCTGATCAACCAGGGCCTGAATATCCGGTGGCAACTCTGTTGGGCGTTCCAGCGGATCGGGACGCATGGTATCGACCAACGTATAGTTAAAATAACGTGAGTTGGTCAGGTTATTGGCCAGACCGTTGACCCGCCAGAAAGTATAATCGGCGCCATCTTCCCACGGCACCATGCTTTCCAGAATATCCATATCCAGAGGAAATTCTTTGCTCGGATCGCTCATCCGGAACTGGGCCGGCCCCAACGTATAACGCTCGCCGGTTTCATAGCGCAGATTAATATCGGCAGTATTTTGCGGCTGCGCCACTTTCACGTCATGCAGGCGCCAATAGCCATCAAAGAAACCGTTATTGGAGGCAGCATCATTAATCCGGGTTTTGGTCTCTTCATACAGACCGTGGTGAAACACATCGCCCACATCCTGATCGGGCAGGACGCGAATTACCTGGAACTGTGCCAGATTCTCACCTGGGCCGCTAAATTCAATATTCTGCTCCTGCACACGCACCGGTGTATTTGGTGTGACCAGAACCCGCACCCGGCTGTCATTCAGCTTTTCAAACTTGAATTCGGCATGATAAAAGCCGACGGCCTGTGCCGCCTGATTAGATAAAGAACGCAGCTGTGGTAAAGCCGAGGGAAAATCGGCAAAAGATTCCTGGGTAAAACTGGACAGTTTGCCGCGCACATTGGCACGCAGATTTTCCAGTGCCGTGGCATAGGCCTCTGCGGAAACTTCACCACTATTTTCGGCGCCGGTAATCACCACATCGGCACTAATCCGGGGCACCCGTGCAGTATTTAACTCACGCGGTGGACGTACCTTATACAGCAAGCGCCGGAAAAACCCCGGTTTATCGGCATCGGCCACTTCTGTATTCAGGCCCAATTCAGTCAGGGTTCGGCCGGAGGTATTCGCTTCCACCACAATCTGGCTGTCGGCGCGAATACTGTCCATGAGCTGGTCGACATTGACCGGAGACTGGTTAATTTCGGCCAGTTCCTGCTGGGTGGCATCATTAATCAGTACTTCGGTATTCTGCTCGGCGCGATACTGGCGTGCTTCCTGTTTGGCCTGTTCAGCGATCTGGAAAATTTCTGCAGCCATATTGGCATCGACTGGCAATACCGGTAAATCATCCAGGTTTTCCAGTTCAATTGGCTGAAAGGCGGCTATCGGTTCACTGCTATTTTGCTGCTGTTGCAACATCTCCAGACTGTCCGGCTCAGTGCTGGGCACCTGAAAATTTTCAATTTTTTCTAATTCTTCAGGGGTATCTTTACCTTGGCTGAGCGCCAGATCACGAATTTCCTGCTTCATGTCGGCGGATGCGACCGGATCGCTCGCCGGTTCCGCCACTGCGGGAGGATTTTGACTAAAGCCCTGCTGTGCGACTAAACTTAAAAAGATGCTCAGACAAAGTTGTCTGGAATGCCTCCACTGAATTATGGCATGCATACTGTTAGACAGCGCAGACTTTTTAAAAGTTCGGTTCACAAGCATAGAAAACTCTAAATTTAATCTTTTTAATGGAAAAATCCGCAATGAAATGTTCGCTAACAGACTCTAATTTATTGGATTTTTTCAACAGTGAAAATACTGCAAAATATCATACATGATTTTCGGGCAATTATATCAATTGGTCACATTTCTTAATAAAACTAATGAAGTCCACTTCTTATGGAAAAAAATGAAAATTTGCTAGCCACACGACGCTTCTTGCCCATGTTCTGTACCCAGTTTCTGGGCGCGCTGAATGACAACGTGTTTAAGCAGGCTTTGCTGCTGGTGATTACCTATGGCTGGATCAGTCAGCAATCTGGCAGTATCAGCACCCTGAATAATCTGGCAGCACTGCTGTTCATTTTGCCCTATTTTATTTTCTCGGCCACAGCCGGACAAATTGCCGATAAATATGAACGCTCGCAGCTGGTGCGTTATTTAAAACTGCTGGAAATTGCGGTGATGTTACTGGCCACGGTCGGCTTCCTGATTGGCAACTTATGGTTGCTGATGTTTGCCCTGTTTTTAATGGGTACCCAATCGACCTTTTTTGGTCCCATCAAATATGCGATTTTGCCAGAAATCCTGAAACCGAATGAGTTGATGTCGGGAAATGCGCTGTTCCAGTCCGGCACCTCAATTGCCATTCTGGTCGGGATGATTCTAGGCGGCGCGGTGATTTCCCTCTCCGCTGGTAATTTACTCTGGATCAGCCTGACCGTGCTGGCTATTGCCGTGGTCGGTTATCTTGCCAGCCGTTTTATTTTAAAACAGCCGATTGCTGCACCGAAGTTACAGGTGGACTGGAACTTTTTCCGTACCAGTATTCAAACCTTAAAATATGCCAAAAACCTGCCGCTGATTTTTCTGATTTTACTCGGAAACTCCTGGTACTGGTTTTATGGCGCGACGTATCTGACCCAAATTCCGCAGCTGACCCAGCAAAACCTGCATGCTTCTGAAAATGTGGTCAGCTTATTGCTAACTTTCTTCTCGGTCGGGATTGGTGTCGGTTCATTACTCTGTCGTAAAATTGGCGGTACCGAGGTAAATATCAAGATGGTGCCGATTGGTGCAGTCGGTTTAACCGTATTTGCGTTTTATCTGGCTGCTGCACTGGCCTTTGTACCACCACAAACTGGTGAACTACTGGGCTTAAGCGAAGTCTTTCAGCAAGGCTGGAGTTATTATCATGTGATGCTAGCCGTGACCTTGCTCGGTATTAGTGGCGGTTTTTATATTGTGCCCCTATATGCCATGATGCAGGCCTATTCACCGCGCTCGCATCGTGCCCGGGTGGTGGCAGCCAATAACATTTTAAATGCGATTTTTATGGTTTCTTCAGCCATCTTCTCGATTATTATTTTAAGCGTGCTGCAAATTGACCTTAAAATTCTGTTTTGTATTACTGCTGTTTTAAGCGCCATATTCACCATCTGGCTCTTGTTTAAACTCAAGTCTATGCTTGATACTGCAGCAGACCCTCTGGAGGATTAAATTCATGCGTCATTACACCGGTCTCGACAAGTTTATTCATTCATTTGATCAGGCCTTACGCAGCCTGGTTCCGGGTGTCACCTCGGCTCAGCGCGATAATCCTGGGCAAAATACTCCAACTCAATTAGCAGTGAGTGAAGCGCGTCATGTGGCGGGATTAATGCGGGTCAATCATAGTGGTGAAGTTTGTGCGCAGGCGCTGTATCATGGTCAGGCACTGACAGCGAAGCTCCCGAATGTACGCCGCGAAATGGAACAGGCCGCCATTGAAGAACAGGATCATTTGGCCTGGTGTGAAGACCGTTTAAAAGAACTGGATAGCCATACCAGCCTGCTCAATCCGGTCTGGTACGGACTATCTTTTGGCATGGGCGCTATTGCCGGAATTGCCGGAGACAAATATAGCTTAGGTTTTGTCGCTGAAACTGAGCGTCAGGTCAGCCTGCATTTAGAAGATCATATTCGTCAATTGCCAGCACATGATGAACGCTCGCGCAAAATTCTGGAACAAATGAACGAGGATGAGCTGCATCATCGTGATACGGCGCTAAATGCAGGTGGGGTTGATCTCCCTGCGCCTGTACGTATTGCTATGACCGGTATTTCAAAACTGATGACCAAGACTAGTTATTATATTTAAGCGTTTTATCTTCATCATGTTTGATGAAAGATTCCAAAAACAGCCTGCATCCTCGCAGGCTGTTTTATCATGCGTGTGCAAGCTTAAGTAAAATCAACACGACCAATTTATCTACTTAATTTAAAAAGCCCGGTATAAAAACCGGGCTTGCTGATAAATCATGTCATCTTCACGCTGAACATTGAATTACAGGAAATGGATGGGGCTGATGAGCAAATGCCGCATTGTGCCACAGCTCGAACATCGGGATTTTCACATCCAGAGCCAGCGGTAATTTCTTTGGATTAAATTGCATTTGCTCCAGGCTTGTCCCCCAAGCAATTAAATCCACATCTAAACTGATTTGATGTGAAGGTCGTACCCGCCCGGAATCTGCTTCTAACTGTTTTAGCAAGGCCAGAATCTGCTCGACACTGTGTTCACTCTTGAGCAGACAGGCGGCATTCCAGTAATCCGCACCAATCCCATCCCGGCACGGAATCAGATAAATCGAGGAACACTGCAAACGCCCCAAACGCGACAGCGCAGCAAATGCCTGTTGAAAATGCTGTTCAGGATGAGAATTACTCGCCAGTGCTAGGGCGAAAATCGTTTCGGTGGCGTTCAAGACGAATTCCTACAGATTGGGCTTGCGGGATAATGGCAGGCTTGCGGATGCTAATCATAATCGATTCAACTGTAGGATAGTGAGCAAAAAGTGCATCCAGCACCAGCTTTGCTGCATGTTCAATCAATTTTGGCTGAGCGGCCTGAATCACTTGCGCAGAAATTTCGCAAATTTCGGCATAGTTCAGGGTATCTTCCAGTTCATCAGAACAGGCAGCCTGCTCCAGACTGCATTGAATGGTTAAGTCCAGCAGCAAAGGCTGAATAATCTGACGCTCCCAGTTAAAACAGCCCACCACTGTTTCGACCTTTAAGCCTTCAATAATAATTGCGTCCATCGGATTACTCGGGCGTGTATAACGTGAATCATCGCCTGCTTGCTACATCAGCATCACGTGTGTCGCTTTGCGATGTAGCAGCAGCTTGTTATATAAAAGCTGGGCGATGTCTATAAATTAATGTTTGAGCAGCAGATTTGGGTCCATACTTTGTACCATCTGCAAGCGTTGGTCGGCATAAATGTCGGTATACGGCGCCAGGATACGCATGAAACGGTCAAAGTACAGCATTTGCTTGAACAGCAGCGCGAAATCACGCGGGAAACGGATGCCATGACGTTCACCAACCGCCACCATATCCATCATGATGTCATTTAAATCGGCCGGATTTGAACTGAGGATTTCCTGTGGATCGGCCAGCAATACACCACTAAACAGACGTTCCAAATCTTGCGCCAGCACTTGGGTGTTAATCTGGGTATCGGTCATGCCCATTTTCAGCATGTTTTCCGCCATCAGCGTGTAGTCGGTATTCTGCAAGGCATCCATAAAGGCGATACAGGCCGTCCAGACTTCAGGCTTCAGCTGCCCGACAATCCCAAAATCAATAAAACCGACGCGGCCATCTTCCAGCAGCATCAGGTTGCCAGCATGCAGGTCGGCATGGAAACTGTTACACATCATCAGGCTGCCAAACCAGGTATTCATGGCGGTAATTAACACCTGCGACGGGTCTTTGGCATACTGTTTTACCACTTCAAAATCGGTTAAAGGCACCCCGAAAAGACGCTGCATGGTCAACACCCGGCGAGTGGAATACTGATGATAAACCTTCGGCGCTGTTGCAGCCTGATTCTGGGTCAGGTTCAGATAATTGACAAAATCATCCAGGTTTTTGGCTTCTTCAATAAAGTCGACTTCGCGCACCATACGGACTTTAATTTCTTCGACAATATCAGCCAGAGAGGCGAATTTTACTTTTGGTACGGCTTTTTCCAGCAGCTTGGTGGCCCAGTGCAGCACATTCAGGTCAGTATATAAAATGGTTTCCACACCCGGTTTCTGGACTTTAATCACCACATCTTCGCCCGAGACCAGCTTGGCAGCATGCACCTGGGCAATGGAAGCCGAAGCCAGCGGGGTTTCATCAATCGAGGCAAAAATTTCGCCTAAATCACGCCCGGCGAATTCTGAAGCCAGCACCTGCTGTACATAGCTAAACGGCAATGATGGAGTTTGATCTAAACAGCCCTGAAACTCTTCCACATACTCACGTGGAAACAAGGACGGCGTGCTGGCAATAAACTGTCCCAGCTTGATATAGGTTGAACCGAGCGATTCAAAGGTTTCACGCATCAGTTTGGCGTTGCTGGGTTTTTCAGTCGCATATTTCAGGCCGGCTTTGGCCGCCACGACCGCCGTTTCGCCCATACGCGCCACGGAACGAAGGCCATCTAACCAGATATTGTTTTTCATAATGTCTTCGATGAAATTAAATTTGAGTCAGTGTAGCAAAAAATTGATGTCAGATAGATTTATCTTGCCTGACAGCATGGGCAATTTCGGTCTTTTTCAAATGCCAGCAGGCGCTGTTTTAAACTCAGCCCATCCCAGAGCAGCAGCTTCTGTTTTAACGCAGCAATTCCCAGTCCTAAATAGATCAAGGTATGATGCGCCTGTAAACTGGCCATCACATTCGGAGTCGTGGCCAGCACACCGGAATCGGTGCAGCGCAGGCTTTCATTGGCCTGATCTTCTTTTGGAAACAGGCATTCATAACAAGCCGAATCGCCTTCCACCATAAACAGCTGGCCCTGAAAACCAATAGCCGAGGCGCTAATCAGCGCCACCTGATGCTGCACACAAACACGGTTGACCAGATAGCGGGTACTGAAATTATCGCAGCCATCCAAAACCAGATCCTGCTGGGCAATCAGTCCGATAGCATTGCTGTCATCCAGTTTGGCTGTGATGGCATGTACCTGAATATGCGGATTAATCTTTTGCAGACGCTTGGCCAGAATGTCGGCCTTATAGAAGCCTAAATCTTCTGCGCTATAGGCAATTTGACGTTGCAAATTACTGATTTCAATCGTATCGGCATCAATGAGGGTGATTTTTCCGACCCCGGCGCGCGCCAACAGTTCGGCACTGCTACAGCCGATACCACCACAGCCGACAATCAGCACATTGGCCAGTTTTAATTTTTCCTGCGCTTCGATATCCCAGCCATCCAGCAAAATCTGGCGACTATATAAATGCATTTCTGCATCGCTCAGTTCCTGCCAGTTATCCTCAAGTGTCACCATTTATCTTCCTGTTTTTTGCTGGCTATAGTGTAATTCGATTGATTTTTTTTAACAGCCTTACCCACTGTTTTTTCGGTGTTCGCCGCCCTTCGTTTTATGTATAACCTCTTGGTCTGGATGATATGTAAACAACTGTCTTGCTTGATGCGCTTTTGTTGAGCGCAGATATTGTTTTACCCTGAATCTGTATGAGTTAGGTGAGACCGCTACGCGAAGCACAAAAATCGTTTTACTCTGCTTGTGAATGAGTTCTTTTGCGTAAAAGCGCATTTACTGACATCAGGAGCAAAGCACATGAACGATCAACATAACCGCGACAAATTATGGGAACTGATTAAAGATGTACGCTTCACCATGATCAGTCACCACACCGAAACCCAAGAAATTCATGCACAGCCAATGACCATGCTCAATTCTGAAAAGCTGCATGAACGTCAGAATTTGTATTTTATTTTGCGTGACAGCAATGATCTGGTTACAGCAGTGACCAGCGGCCGTAACCAGATTGGTCTGGCGTTCTCCAAACCCTCAGACGGGATTTATGTATCGATGAGTGCACATGCGCAAATCAGTACAGATCGTGCCCTGATTGATCAGCTCTGGAATCCATGGGCGGAAAACTGGTTTAACGGCAAGGATGATCCTTCGGTGCGTGTTCTGGTGGCAGAAGCGATTAGTGCCGAATACTGGAATGTCACCGACAATAAAGTCACCCAGTTATTTAAAGTACTGAAAGGCAATCTGACCGGTAAAACTGGTGAACCCAATTCTGAACACCAGAAAATGGATTTATAACAGCCACATATACGCCTTGAAATAGCCATAAAAAAAGTCACGCTTTGACCTGTATTTTGCCGATTCTTGCGTGACTTTTTATAGATAAAAATAAAACTGATGAAAATCAATATCAAGAAACCAAATGTAATGACATACAAATTACATAAATTAAATAATTTTAATTGTCTTCTATCTCCTCTTAACTGACTTTTTCCAACAGTATCTGTTTATCAATTTCCTGCTGCTTAAGGATATTGCGTTGAATCTTGCCGCTGGAGGTTTTGGGTAAAGCCTCGACAAATTCAATTTCTTTCGGATAAGCATGTTTGGATAAACGTGAACGCACATAATGCTGTAGTTTTTGTTCCAGTGCCGGACTTGCAGCAAATTGTGCTTTTAGCACCACAAAGGCTTTAACGATTTCAGTACGCGCCGGGTCCGGTTTACCGACAACCGCTGATTCCAGCACTTCCTCACATTCCAGCAAGGTGCTTTCGACATCAAACGGTCCGACCCGATAACCTGAAGTTGTAATGACATCGTCTGCACGCCCAATAAAATCAATTCCGCCCAGCTCATTTAAACGCACCGTATCACCGGTTAAATAGTACTGGCCCACAAAGGATTTACGGTTATGTCCGGCATAGCCTTTAAACCACATTAATGGAGATTGTGATTCATCCAGCGCCAGCGTGCCAATTTCACCCGCGGCAACTTCCTGATGCTGTGCATTTAATACCGCAAAACGATGTCCCGGAATGGCATAACCGGCCGAGCCCACTTTTTTGTGATGTTCCAGCGCATGATGATTGGCAATCACCATGCCCAGTTCAGTTTGTCCGTACTGATCGTAAACATTGACCTCGAGATCCTGTTTAAACCAGTGAATAACTTCTGGGGTTAGTGGCTCACCGGCACTGCTGACCACGCGCAAGGTTTTAGGTACACCGGCAAATTTTTCTTTAAAGCCAAAGAACATACGAAAGGCTGTTGGCGAACCGGCCAAATTGCTGACCTGATATTTTTGAATGACTTCCAGTGCATGATCGACACTAAATGGTCGTTCATCCATGATAATACTATGCCCCAGACTGAGCGGCCCGGTAATGCCATAATACAGCCCATAAGCCCAGCCCGGATCGGCCAGATTCCAGAACGAATCTTCAGCACGTAAATCCACCGCATGCTGCATATAACCTTTAAAGGCCAGCAAGGCTTTTAAAGGCACCGGTACCGATTTTGCCAGACCCGTAGTACCCGAAGTAAACATCATCAGGAAGTCATCTTCAAAGCTGCGCAGTACCGGCTCAAAACTGGCAGAATGCTGATTCAGCTGCTGCCAGAAATCGGCATCACCTGTTCCAGCCGCTTCAGCACCGACGGTTAATATACCAATCTGCTGCAATGAACTGAGTTTGGCGCGTTGCTCGGTATGGGTCACAATAAACCGGGTATTGGCAACCTCCAGCCGGTGTTCAATCGCTTTCGATTCAAAGGCTGTAAATAGCGGCTGATAGACCGCGCCCATCCGCCAGGTGGCCAATACGGTAATCAGTAATTCCGGAGTACGTGGCAGCAGACCGGCAATACAGTCGCCTGCTTTTAAACCCATGGCCTGAAAATAATTGGCCAGCTTGCCCAAAGCCTCAGCCAGCTGATCAAAGCTCCAACGAGCTGATTCACCCTGCTTACCTTCCCAGATCAAAGCGGTGTGCTGCTGTCCAGAATATCGGCCACAGCATTCGGTATAGGCATTCAGTGCCTGTGCCGTTCCCTGTAACTGGGTAGCAATCAGTTGTTCCAAATTAAAATCTTGATAGGCGTCTTGCAACGTTTTCATGGGGGCAACCTCTTATCCTTCGGGGCGATTAATCTGCAAAAACATCCGTATTGCAGAACGTGTTCCTTGTTGTTTTCATGCCATCGGGCTGATGGTCTGCAGTCCATCCGACTGCAGGGTTATTTCTTATACGGCTATTTTTAGATTGTACCCATGCAAAGCGGTCTTCACATGGGAGATGGGTTAGATGATGAATAACATCTTATGCTTCAGTTCAGCATAAGGAGGGCACCACTGCAATTTCCATTGGCCTCAATCGTGATGCCGTGTTTGGACATATTGCTGTATCAACGCCGGTTTAAGACTGGGTCACAGCCCGGGCAATCACCAAACGCTGAATATCCGAAGCGCCTTCATAAATCTGGCTAACCCGAACATCGCGGTAAATCCGTTCTACCGGGAAGTCGGACACATAACCATAACCGCCATGAATCTGGATGGCATCGGAGCAGACGCGCTCTGCCATGGTTGAAGCAAACAGTTTGGCCATCGAAGCCTCTTTTAAACACGGTAAACCGGCATCTTTTAAGCTGGCTGCATGCAAAATCAACTGACGCGCCGCTTCAATTTGCGTGGCCATATCGGCCAGACGAAAAGCCACTGCCTGATGTTGCACGATCTCAACCCCAAAGGCTTTACGTTCATTGGCATATTCCACGGCGGCATCTAAAGCAGCACGCGCCATCCCCACCGATTGGGCAGCAATCCCGATCCGGCCTGACTCCAGATTGGACAAAGCAATTTTATAGCCTTCGCCTTCCTGACCGAGCAGATGATCAGCTGGAATACGGCATTGATCCAGCACAATAGTCGCCGTATCGGAACAATGCTGCCCCATTTTGTCTTCTAAACGCGACACGATATATCCGGGGTTCTCGGTCGGGACCAAAAAGCAGGAAATGCCTTTTTTGCCAGCAGATTTATCGGTCACAGCAAAGACCAAAGCCAGCTGGGCGTGTTTACCGGTGGTAATAAACTGCTTAGTGCCATTTAATATCCAGCTGTCACCATCACGTTCAGCCTTGCATTCGATGGCACTAGCATCGGAACCGACTTGCGGTTCGGTCAGGCAAAAACAGCCTAACCATTCACCGGTCGCCAGTTTGGTCAGATAATGCTGTTTTTGCGCTTCAGTGCCATAACGCTGAATGATGCCGCACGGTAAAGAGTTTTGCACACTCACAATCGTCGAAATCGCACCATCTCCTGCGGCAATTTCCTCTAAAGCCAGCACCAGCGAGATATAATCCAGACCGGCACCACCCCACTGTTCCGATACAGTCATACCCAGTGCACCTAAAGCGCCCAGCTCTTTCAGTTCCTGTGCCGGAAACTGTGCGGTTTTATCGCGTTCGGCTGCGGTCGGTTTCAATTTCTCCTGCGCATAGCTACGCATCATGTCCTGAACCATTTTTTGTTGTTCATTTAAAATCATTGCTTTCTCGTTCTCATTACGTTGGATTCGGCTGAAGTACGCTGGCTGATCTAAAAACTTGGGGGATGGTCTAGCTGCAGCATCAGCACGACAACCAGACCAGATGGGTTTATCTTATTTTTATTTACTTAGGCTATTTATTTAACCCAGCAAAGGGCTGCTTTTTTAAGCATTGTACTTATTTAGGCTGCATCCGGATCGCACCATCCAGACGAATCACCTCACCATTCAAATAGCCATTTTCAAAAATCTGTCCTACCAACTGGGCAAATTCATGTGGCTTAGCCAGACGCGGTGGATATGGCACCATCTGCCCCAAAGCATCCTGCACATGCTGTGGAAAGGCTTTCAGCATTGGTGTTTCCATAATCCCCGGTGCAATGGTCATCACGCGGATCGATTCACGGGCCAGTTCACGCGCTAGCGGCAAGGTCATCGCCACAATCGCACCTTTGGACGCAGAATAGGCCGCCTGACCAATCTGTCCTTCATACGCCGCCACTGAAGCGGTATTGACAATTACACCGCGCTCTTCTTCACCAGCTTGCAGTTGATATTTGGCCATCAGCTGCGCAGCAAAACGAATCATGTTAAAGCTGCCACTGACATTAATGTCCAGCACTTTCTGGAACATGCTTAAGCTATGTAAGCCTTCTTTGCCCAGCACTTTGGCTGAAGGTGCGATGCCGGCACAGTTGACCAGACCATTTAACTGGCCATAGTGCTGCTCAATCTCGGCAAAGAATTGCTCTACCGCGGCTTCATCGGTCACATCCAGCGCCTTAAACTGGGCTTTTTCACCCAATTGCTGTGCCATTTGCGTACCCAGCTCCTGATTCATATCGACCAGAATGACATTGGCCCCCTGCTCCACCAGATACTGTGCAGTAGCAGCGCCCAAACCAGATGCACCACCGGTAACCACACATACTTTTCCTTGAATCTTCATTTTATTTTCCCAAATAGTTTTGTTATCAATGACACATACTCGACTTAAGATGCAGAGTAATCAGACTCCAGCTTGAGTACAATTTCCAAATACAGCATCCTGCATGATGCCTTTGAACAATAGCATTTTTAACATAATTTTAAATTGAATAGACACGCGATGACGCCATCCCATTTGCATTATAGTAAAGGCACCATTTCTATTGCACTGGTGCATGAAGCACTGCAAGCCGCCCAGCAGCAAGGGGTGGAAATTCACTCCATTCTGACCCGGGCCGGTATTCCGCTGGAGCTGATGCATTCGGCCAAAGCGCGGGTGTCGGTGCTGCAATATGGGCAGCTGTGGATTGCCCTGGCCGATGCCATGAATGATGAGTTTTTTGGTATGGACAGCCATCCGCTGCGCCGTGGCAGTTATCGTTTATTGTCCAAATGGGTCTACTCTGCCGATACCATTGAAACCGCACTGAAAGAGATTCTAAAGTTTTTCAACCTGATTCTGGATGATCTGCGCGGGGAACTGCAGCTCAACAAAGATGCTGCTGTGCTGACCCTTCATGATCGGGCGCAGCCCAAAGCCATGTTCAGTTATGCGACTTATTTAATGCTGGTGCATAGCCTGATCTGCTGGCTCAGTGGACAGCGCATTGCCATTCAAAAAATCGAACTAAAATGCCCGGCTCCAAGCGATGATGCAGATTATCGGGTGCGCTTTTGTGAAAACATTCGCTATGAACAACCCGACAACCGAATCTATTTTGATGCGCAGGCTTTGGGTCTAAAAATCAAGCAGGATGAGCGCAGCTGGAAACGCTTTTTACAGCAAACCCCGTATAACCTGCTGGTGCGTTTTAAAAATCCGCATGCGTTAAGCACGATGATTCGCAAACAACTGATGCAGCGTCCGCCAAGTGAATGGCTGGAACTGCATGAACTGACCCGACAACTGAATATGTCAGGCGCCACTTTTCAGCGCCGTTTAAAACAGGAAGGTACCAGCTATCAGCTACTGAAAAATGAAATCCGCCGCGATACCGCGATTGAACTACTCTCGAAAACCGAGCTATCGCTACAAGATATTAGTGAACGGCTGAATTTTCATGATCCAAGTGCCTTTCACCGAGCCTTTAAAAAGTGGACTGGCTTAAATCCGGGGGCCTACCGGCAGAATCAAAGCTAGCCGTTATTTATGCTGATATTTTTAACTCAGAACTTTTAAATATAAGTTGCAATATGAAGCACTTGGCATTTCAAGTGCAGTATTTGAACCGGTCATTCATCGTAACAGCATTGCCAATCACACCCAAATAGATTAATTTTCACTCAATTTATCGCATAGATTCTATGCAATTTTGGCTGTAATCCCTCCTCCTCCTTGTTGTACTCCATCTTTAGAGGTTCCCATGCTTAAGATGATTGATGTGCTTGCACAAAATCTGGTTCAAAATTTTAATCACGCACTTTCTACTCCTTCAGAGCAACTTGATGAATTGCTGAATCAAGGCATTCTCAACACCTCTGAAGATCAGTTACGTAATGCGATGGCGGCATTTTTTGATCGTGAAGATGCGCTAGAAGCGGCACAAGCCTTAGATATTCCTCAGGAAGATCTGCACGCCTTACAAGCAGGCTTAGCACTTAAAGATGAAAACCTGAGCGAAACGGCAAAAATTGTAGCGCTGTGTCTGGCTTTAGAAACCGATAGCCTGGCTCAAGTGGAAGTATCTGACTGTCTGCAAGATTATCCAATGTAAATCTTGAGCAGTTACCCAACGCCTTATTCAAGTGACGCTACGGCGTCACTTTTTTTGACTGGATTATACTGAATCATCCCAACGTATACGGCTTGCATTGCCTTGTCCGGCTATGGAACACTACGGCTGAGCATCCGCGCAGAAGCACTATGATTATTCGGGATAAAAGCAACAGTTTCGCATTACTTTTTGCATGGTCAGGCACCATCTTGCCCAAGGTCATGCCGGCCTTAATGATGGTGGTGTTCATTTCCACCGTGCTGGTCTATCTGTCCTCGCATCATTATGTACAGGCGCCGGCCGTGCCCGCGATTGGCTTTACCATTTTCGGGGTTATCCTGTCAATTTTCCTCAGTTTCAGAAATACTGCCAGTTATGAACGCTGGTGGGAAGGCCGCAAATTATGGGGGCAGCTGATTGCCACCTCACGCCATCTTGCCCGTGATTCCTATGTGTTGCCGCCCGCCGAACGTCAGGTGCTGATGTATCGGGTAATGCTGTTTAGCAATTTACTGAAAAACCGGCTGCGCACCCAGAATGAGCCGATTGATTTTTATCATAACAAGGTCAATTTAAGCCCGGCCGATTATCAGGCGCTGTTTGGGCATATTAATGCCGCCCAGTTTATTCTGGAACAGATTCAGAAAGATCTGGTCAAGGCCCTGCACAGCGGCGAACTGTCAGATATTGTCTATCATGGCCTGAACAAGCACATTATCAGCTTAGGGGATATTCAGGCCGGTTGTGACCGGATTCTGACCACGCCGTTACCTTTTTCGTATTCGGTATTGCTACACCGCACCGTGTACTGTTTCTGCTTTATTCTGCCTTTTAGTTTAGAGGCGAATTTAGGTATCTGGACCCCCATTCTGGTGGGATTGATTGCCTATCTGTTTTTGGGCTTGGATGCCTTAAGCGAACAGCTGGAAGAACCGTTTGGCCTGCAAGACAATGACCTGCCACTGAGTGCCATGGTCCGGCTAATCGAACGGGAAATGCTGAGTGCCTTGGGTGAAGAATTACCTCCGGCCATTCAGGCGATTAAAGGCAACCTGACTTAATCGCCGAGTTGGCCGATAGTCACCCGATCATTACCGCCATAATCCAGAATGGTGCGTACCGCAACAAAACCGGCATCGTTAAAGATATTTTGCACAGCTACTGCCTGATCATAACCATGCTCTACAGCAATCCAGCCTTGCGGTTTTAACCAGTGCTTGCCTTGCTGAATAATAATCTCAAGATCAGATAAGCCCTGCTTGGCCGCCACTAAGGCCCGTTCAGGTTCGGTGGCCAAATCTTTCATATGTACATCATCAGCCGCAATATACGGTGGATTCGACACAATCAGATCAAACCTCGGCTCGGCAGGAACGCCTAAAGCAGCAAACCAGGCGCCCAGCTTAAACTCTACCCGCTCCAAGTTATGCGTCTGCGCATTTTCTTTGGCAACCGCCAGAGTCGGCGGATAAATATCGGTTGCAGTCACCTGCCAATCCGGACGTTCCGATGCCAAGGCCAAGGCAATCGCACCGGTGCCGGTACCCAAGTCGATAATCGCCGCTTGTGCCGGTAAATCCAGTTGCAAACAGCTTTCTACCAGTACTTCGGTATCTGGTCTTGGCACCAGGGTATCTGGTGTGACTTTTAAATCCAGTGTCCAGAATGGCTGTGAACCGGTGACATAGGCCAAGGGTTCACCTGCTTCAATCCGGGCAATACCCGCAAGATATTGCTGTTCCTGTTCTGGGCTTAGCTCACGATCGGCCTGATATTTCAGCGCCAAGGCAGATAAACCTAGAATATGCTCCAGTAGCCAGAGATTTTCCTGACGTTCGTAGCTGTCTGCTACGCCACGAATGGCCAGTGCATCGGCAATTTTCATTAGCCACCATTTTGCTGGGCAAGTAACGCCAGCTGATCGGCCTGATATTCACGGTGCAGGCTGTCCAGCAATTCGGTTAAATCACCTTCCATCACTGCATCTAACTTATATAAAGTTAAGTTAATACGATGATCGGTCATCCGCCCTTGCGGATAGTTATAGGTGCGAATACGCTCGGAACGGTCACCGGAACCGACCAGGTCACGACGCATTTCCGAAGTGGCGGCATCTGCTGCGGCACGTTTGGCATTTTCCAGACGCGAGGCCAATAAGGCCATGGCTTTGGCTTTGTTCTTGTGCTGCGAACGCTCTTCCTGACATTCCACCACCGTGCCGGTTGGAATATGGGTAATACGCACCGCAGAGTCAGTTTTGTTGACGTGCTGACCACCGGCACCCGACGCGCGGTAGGTATCAATACGTAAATCTGCCGGGTTAATATCCACCGTGGTATCGACATCAATTTCAGGCAAAATAGCCACGGTACAGGCGGACGTATGTACACGGCCTTGCGATTCAGTTGCCGGAACACGCTGGACACGATGTGCGCCACTTTCAAATTTCAGGCGGCCATAGACCCCGTCACCATTAACCAGACAAATCACTTCTTTATAACCGCCGTGTTCGCCTTCGTTTTCTGACAGCACTTCAATACGCCAGCCTTGAGATTCGGCATATTTGCTGTACATGCGGAATAAATCGCCGGAGAAAATTGCCGCTTCATCACCACCTGTGCCGGCACGAATTTCCAGATAGGCCGAGTTGGCATCATTCGGGTCTTTAGGAATCATCAGGATGTTTAAATCCGCTTCCAGCTGTTCAATCAATGCCTTGTTTTCCTTGATCTCTTCCTGCGCCATCTCTTTAAAGTCAGGATCGGACAGCATTGCTTCAGCCGTTTCAATATCGGCTTCGGCCTGGGTATATTTGCCCCAGACTTCGGTAATTTCGCTCAGGTCATTGTGTTCGCGCGACAGCTGGCGAAAGCGTTTGTTATCGGAAATGACTTCAGCATCGGCCAAGAGTGCCGTTAATTCTTCGTGACGGTCAGAAAGTTGATCTAATCGTAAACGTAACGATTCTTTCATTGTGCAAATTATCTCAATATACAGGCTGTCGCCCTAATTCAATAAGGCCAGCGAAATCAAAAAATTGCCATAGTTTAACGATTCTGGCCAGCAAATAACATCTTTATTCGTAGCAGAAACTGCGTGGTTGATGGCCAAATCCGGCAAATACGCTACAGCGTGCAAGAGATGCATCCTGCCTCTTTCAATTTAAAGTCTGGGCTGCCGATAAAATCGACAGTTTTAATACAACTTATACAAAGCCGAAACCAAAGCACTGAATTATGAAGGTGCCTCTCCATATTTGCAGGGAATCCTTTTGTTACATTTACTGCCATCAAATGACATTAAAAAGTCCGCTCTTGGACATGGAGTGAATATGAAACTCAATGCTGTTTTATTAAGTGCAACGCTTGCTGCCACTTCTTTCATGACGGTGAATGCACATGCTGACAATGCGACCCGTGTAGCTGCAGCCAGTGCCTTAGGTAGTGTCGCAGGTACAGCCTTAGGTAAAAACATGGGCGGTACCACGGGTGCAACCATTGGTGCGGCTTTAGGTGGTGCAGGTGGCGCAGCTGTAGCCAGTAACAAACGCCATCGTACTGAATCTGCCATTGGCGGTGCCTTAGGTGGCGGTGCGGGTTATACCGTGGGTCAGAACATGGGCGGTACGAATGGTGGTTATATTGGTGCAGCGCTCGGTGCAGCCGGTGGTGCAGCGCTGGGTAACAAGATTTCCAAAGATAAAGAATACGACCGTTACCAGGAACGTAAATGGAAGAAAAAACGTCGTCGTTAATTCTCCCCTTGTAAAAAAGCATCTTCAGGATGCTTTTTTTACGCCTGGGATTTCATTTTTTCAGTAGATGGATGAGGAGGCAATTATGAAGAGATTCGACAGAAAAATTACACAGCGTTGACCAAAATTAGCATTTTGACACCTGTGCCCTCCACGATCTTTTCTCAAAGTTTTTCTACATTAAAGTCAAGACAAATTGAATGTGCTCTTTGGAGTGTAACCATGAAGATCAACAAAATTTTATTGAGTACAGTACTGGCCAGCTCAGCGCTTATGATGGGTACAGCACACGCCGACAACAACACCCGTGTCGCAGTAGGTTCCGCTTTAGGTGGTGTGGTCGGTGCAGCCATTGGCCAGCAAATGGGCGGCTCAACCGGTGCGTTAATTGGTTCTGCCTTGGGTGGTGCCGGTGGTGCAGCAGTCTCTGCCGATAAACGTGACCGCAATGGTGCAGCCATTGGTGCCGCTTTAGGTAGCGCTGGTGGTTATAGTGTCGGTAAAAACATGGCCGGCAGCAATGGTGGTTATATTGGCGCAGCCTTAGGTGGTGGTGCCGGTGCAGTGTTAGGTACCAAAGTCAGCGAAGATCGCCGTTATGACCGTCGCTACGACAGCCGTGGCTACCGTTACAACGACTATCGTTATAATGACCGTTACCGCAGTGATAATGGCCTGCATCTGGGTCATTATAAAAACGGAAAACGCCGTTAATTTCAAAGTTCAGAATCTAAACCTATCACAAGCACCTTCGGGTGCTTGTGTTGTTTTACACGATGAAACCTTATATCGAAAAAAAGCGATATACAAACATCGGGACACAACGTATGCTGTGAGCCATAGATATGTGAATAGAGAACGCCAATGCGCAGTTTAAAAGACACACAATTTTCCATTCTGGAACTGGCACCGGTTCGTGACGATAAAACCATTCAATTTTCCCTGCATCATGCGCTAGAGCTGGCGCAACGGGCAGAAAAACTGGGCTATGCCCGCTTCTGGCTGGCTGAACATCATAATATGGACGGCATTGCCAGCTCGGCCACAGCGGTGCTGCTCGGCTACATTCTGGCCAACACCCAGACTTTAAAAGTCGGCTCTGGTGGGATTATGTTGCCCAATCACGCCCCTTTAGTGGTGGCAGAACAGTTCGGTACGCTGGCCACACTCTATCCAGACCGGATTGAGCTGGGTCTCGGTCGTGCGCCCGGCACTGATCAGACCACCATGCGTGCCTTGCGTCGTGGCCGTCAGGAAACTGAAGACCAGTTCCCGCAAGATGTGCTGGAAATTCTGCACTATTTCAAAGAACCTGAACCGCAGCAACGCATTGTAGCGACACCAGGACAAGGCACCCATGTTCCGGTCTGGTTACTCGGTTCCAGCCTGTTTAGTGCCCAGCTGGCAGCCCGATTGGGTCTGCCCTACTCGTTTGCCTCACACTTTGCGCCGCGGATGCTCGGTCAGGCCATTCAGCTGTATCGGGATAACTTCCAGCCGTCTGAATATCTAGATCGGCCTTATGTCTCAATGGGCGTGCCAACGGTCGTGGCGGCCACCGATGAAGAAGCGCAGTTTTTGGCCACCAGTGCCTATCAGCGGGTTTTAGGTTTAATGCGTGGTCAGAGCCTGAAACTGAAAGCGCCAGTCGCCAGCATGGACGGTTTATGGTCACCGGCTGAAAAAATGTCGGTGGATAACTTCTATGCCATGGGTCAAATTGGCTCACCTTCGACTGTTAAAGCCGGCTTAGAACAGTTGTTGAGCCGTTATGAGGTCGATGAGTTTATCTTTACCTGTGATGTCTATGACACTGAAAAACGTCTGCAAAACTTTGACTACCTGATGCAGCTCAAATAAGTTTCATCGAGCTGTAATGGAGCCTGTAAACCGTGTGGATTTACAGGCTTTTTTTATTGTGACGGTGAATCTATTCTCGCCCCATCCTGCACTGATATTTTCGTCACCGTGACCGAAATGACTGGCCAGATAGTTAAAGCGCTTTACCTTCCAGCAAGAGCTGACTAAAAATAGAGTAAAACATCTAAATTGATAAAACCAAGAATGAAAGGATGCCCTCATGGTCGTTAAACAGCAGGATACCGGCAAAAGCGTTTTTGAAAATTGTGCAGCAGACTTTCATGCCTTTCAGGGGCTTTGCATCAGTGCCAAAGACAGCAAACAGCATGACTTCAGTCAACGCAGCGTGGCGATTATTGGTGCCAATCAGGACAGTGTCTCGCAGCTGGACAAAATTGCCCAGGTCGCCAGCCAGGTTAAAGTCTTTCAGATTGAACCGCACTTTGTATTACCAAGTACCGAACGCGGTATCCATCGTTTAATCAGCCATCCGCTGGTATTTAAAAACCGCCGGCTGTTTAACAACCGGGTCAAGAATATTCTGGCCTTGCGCTTTTTAGATGCGCAGGTGGTAGATACCTGGCTAAAACGTCAGCTGACCCCGAATATTGCCGATACCCAGCACGCCTATTTTAAATCGGACAGTTATTATGCTGCGCTGCAACGTGACAACTGTCAGTTAATTACCTGGCCCATTGCCCGAATTGCAGAACACAGTATTTATACCATTGATGGCAGTGAATATAAGGTCGATGTGATTATTACGACTCACCGTAATCCGGAAAAGTAAATACAGGTACAAGTAAATTAAAAGAGCGGTAAATTAAGAGAAAAGTGTTATTAATTTTCAAGCCGATGAGAGCAATGGATGAAACAGGATTTTAGGCCGATTTTTTAGTTTTTTAATTTATTTTCAGTCTAATATCCACTGGAATACTGCAGCCTGTAGTATTCCAGCTTTAACAACAATTACTTAACCAATACGACGTTTTAGACCGGTCATTTGCAGGACACGGGTGGAAATTTCTTCAATCGACATTTCAGACACATTCAGGTATTTAATACCTTCAGAAATATAAATGCCTTCAATGGCACGTAATTCCATCTGGCACTGGTTAAAGCTGGCATAACGGCTATTGGCTTTACGTTCGGTACGAATTGCCACCAGACGCTCGGCATCAATCATCAAACCGAATAATTTATGTTTGTGTGGACGCAGCACAGCTGGCAAACGGTTATCATCCAGATCTTCTTCGGTCAGTGGATAGTTGGCCACACGTATACCAAACTGTAATGACAAATAAATCGAGGTTGGGGTTTTACCAGAACGGGATACGCCAATGAGAATCAGATCAGCTTTGTCATAGTGACGGGTACGTGCGCCATCATCATTGTCCAAAGCAAAATGCACCGCATCAATACGTGCCTTATATGACTCAGAATCTGTCACTGCGTGAGTTTGTCCAACCAAGGTGGTTGGTGGTGTACCCAATTCCTCTGAAAGCTTGCTAATTAAGCCTTCGAACACATCTAGGTTAATCGCTTTTGCAGTGTTAATAATGTCACGCACATATTGATCTACTAGCGTGTCAAAAACCAAAGGCAGTTGACCATCTTGCTGTGCACGCGCATTAATCTCAGTCACCACATTCATTGCCGCTTCTTCAGACGTAATATAAGGATGAATGTGAATATCAAAGTCTACATTTGGAAATTGCGCTAAGAGTGAATGTCCAAGGGTTTCAGCTGTAATTGCAGTTCCATCGGAAATAAAAAAAACACTCCGCTTAATTTGTTTACCTTCGGACATTAAAATTCTCCTTAAACATTTGTCTTAGTGCTATATAATCTTTATAGTAAACTGATCTTACATGACTGTCGCTTAGTTAAATCAAAAAGCTAAGCATATTCAATATAATTTCATGCCAAGATAGTGATTAATACTGCAAAAGTGGAGTAATAACTTTGGAAGCGCGCGTAATTGGTCTAGAAAAATTAGGGAAACACGACGTTGAGCTCGTAGGTGGGAAAAACTCATCTCTGGGCGAAATGATCAGCCATTTGTCTAATGCTGGCGTCTCTGTACCAGGTGGCTTTGCGACAACGGCTCAAGCTTATCGTGAATTTCTCGAGCAAAGTGGCCTAAACGCTAAAATTCAAGCCGAGCTTAAAACGTTAAATGTAGATGACGTCAATGCTCTTGCTGAGACAGGCGCAAAAATCCGTCAATGGATTGTCGACACTCCGCTTACGGCAGAACTTGAAAAAGAAATCCGCGATGCTTTCGCAGAACTTTCTAACGGCAACCCTGACATCGCGGTTGCCGTTCGTTCATCTGCTACCGCAGAAGATTTGCCAGATGCTTCTTTCGCGGGTCAACAGGAAACTTTCCTGAACATCCGTGGCATCGACAACGTCCTGATTGCCATTAAAGAAGTATTTGCCTCTTTGTACAACGACCGCGCAATTTCTTACCGCGTACACCAAAACTTTGACCATGATGTTGTTGCCCTGTCTGCTGGCGTACAACGCATGGTGCGCTCAGAAACAGGTGCCGCAGGTGTAATGTTCACCCTGGATACAGAATCTGGTTTCCGTGATGCAGTCTTTATTACGGCTTCTTACGGTCTGGGTGAAATGGTGGTACAAGGTGCGGTCAACCCGGACGAATTCTATATCTCTAAGCCACTGTTAAGAGCAGGTAAACACGCAGTTCTACGTCGTAACCTCGGTTCTAAACACCAGAAAATGATTTATGGTGAAGAAGGTGCGGCTGGTAAATCTGTGGTTGTGGTTGATGTTGAAAAAGCCGACCGTCAACAGTTCGCCTTAAACGATCACGAACTGCAAGAACTGGCAAAACAGGCGTTAATCATTGAAGAGCACTACGGTGCACCAATGGACATCGAATGGGCCAAAGATGGTGATGACGGTTTAATTTACATTGTTCAGGCGCGTCCGGAAACAGTGAAAAGTCGTCAAAACGTGGGCACCATGGAGCGTTACCTGCTGAAACAACGCGGCACGGTATTGTGTGAAGGCCGTTCAATTGGTCAGCGTATCGGGTCTGGTAAAGTTCGCATCGTAACCTCGATTAAAGAAATGGACAAAGTCCAAGACGGTGATGTACTGGTTTCTGACATGACCGACCCGGATTGGGAACCAGTGATGAAACGTGCCGCTGCCATTGTTACTAACCGTGGTGGTCGTACCTGTCACGCTGCAATTATTGCACGTGAATTAGGCGTACCTGCAATTGTGGGTTGTGGTAATGCAACTGAAGTATTAGCAGATGGTCAAGAAGTCACTGTCTCTTGTGCCGAAGGCGATACAGGCTTCATTTATGAAGGTGCTTTAGATTTTGAAGTACAACGTAACTCAATCGAGTCGATGCCTGCGCTGCCGTTCAAGATCATGATGAACGTGGGTAACCCGGACCGTGCATTTGACTTCGCGCAAATTCCAAACGAAGGCATTGGCCTGGCACGTCTTGAGTTCATCATTAACCGTATGATTGGTGTGCATCCAAAAGCACTACTGAATATTGACAGCTTGCCACGTGAAACACGTGCAGCCGTAATGGCACGTACTGCGGGTTATACTTCTCCAGTTGAATTCTATGTGGAAAAACTGGTAGAAGGTATTTCAACGCTGGCAGCCGCGTTTGCAGACAAGCCAGTCATCGTGCGTATGTCTGACTTCAAATCAAACGAATATGCCAACCTGATTGGCGGTAAGTTATACGAGCCGGAAGAAGAAAACCCGATGCTAGGCTTCCGTGGTGCAAGCCGTTATGTATCAGACAACTTCCGTGACTGCTTCGAGCTTGAATGTCGCGCACTGAAAAAAGTCCGTGATGAAATGGGCTTAACCAACGTACAAATCATGATTCCATTTGTACGTACTGTGGCTGAAGCGAAACGTGTGATGGAACTGCTGGCACAAAATGGCCTGAAACGTGGTGAAAATGGTCTGAAAGTGATCATGATGTGTGAATTACCAACCAACGCCCTGTTGGCTGAGCAATTCCTTGAACACTTCGACGGTTTCTCAATCGGTTCAAACGACTTGACCCAGTTAACCCTTGGTTTAGACCGTGACTCAGGTATTGTTTCTCACCTGTTTGATGAACGTGATGCAGCGGTAAAAGCCCTGCTGTCGATGGCGATTCATGCTTGCCGTAAAGCGGGCAAATATGTCGGCATCTGTGGTCAAGGTCCATCTGACCACCCTGACCTGGCAAAATGGCTGATGGAACAAGGGATTGAATCTGTGTCGCTGAACCCAGACTCAGTATTAGACACCTGGTTCTTCCTTGCTGAAGAAAAAGCTCAACAAGCTTAATAAAACATGTTAAAAAAGACCCATTCATTGGGTCTTTTTTATTTATAGATTTGAGATTTAAACTTTATGCAGATTTACTTGGCACGAAATAATCAACAAGCCGGTCCATATACCCTGGAGCAAGTAAACCAGATGCTTGCCAGCCAGCAAGTGTTACTGACAGATCTTGCATGGCATCAAGGGATGACAGAATGGAAAGCTTTAGGTGAGCTCACCCAAGGTAAACTTGTATATCAACCTGAAGGCTACGAGCCTGCGCCGGCCGCACCGGAAGCATCACCGTTTCAGCAGCCGCAGAATACTGCCAGCTATAACAATTCAAGCCTGAACCAGCCGCAAGCAAAAGCCACTCAAACCGAACTGGCCTCTATCGGCACGCGCGCACTGGCGAAAATTATTGACCTGTTGCTGTGGTTACCCGCCGCCGCCATTCCATCTTTCTTTTTAACGCAGGACCAGTTTGGTCAACTGTCTGAACTACAACAAAAAATGCAGTCAGCCACCAGCTCTGATCAGGCCGTGCAACTACAGTCGGAACTGTTTCGCCTGATTCCTGCCGATGCCTGGCAAATGATGGCTATTTACCTGCTGATTATGCTCGGGATTCAGGCGTTTCTGCTGGCCAAAAGTGGACAGAGTATTGGTAAACGTTTAACCAAAATCAAGATTGTCGATGCTGAAGACCACAGCAAAGTAGGCCTGACCCGCGTATTTGCCCTGCGTACCCTGGTTTTCATTATTTTGAATCTGTTATTCATGCCGTTTATTACAATTGCCGATTATATCTTCGCTTTGGGTGAAAAACGTCAGACTTTGCATGACAAACTGGCCAAAACCAAAGTCGTAAAGCAAGAAAAATAAAAGATCAAAAAAGGGATGAAATTTCATCCCTTTTTTATTCATTACATTGATATACAAATAAAAATATTTCGTAAAAAAGTTAATTCCGAGTGACAGAATCGGTTTTTATTACAGTCATTTAAAGCCGCTTTTTGAGTAGCTTAGTTTGTCGATATCAGGCATAATGCCCTACAACGTAGCGGTGTATCATGATTGACAAGGATTTTTGCGTCAAAAAAAATACTTATCAATCATGCGACACTATAATCGCTATCCCATAATTAAATTAGGGAATGGGACTCTTCACCGAGGTTGTAAAATGAGACAAACGATTTTAGCTGTATTGTCTTTATCTACGATGGCTGCACTCTTAACCGGGTGTGGTGGTGATATGGTACTTCTAAACTCGCAAGGTCCAGTTGCTGAAGGTCAATCGAACCTGATGATGACTGCGATCTACTTGATGCTATTAGTGGTGATTCCTTCAATCATCATGGCATTATGGTTTGGTTGGAAATATCGCGCATCAAATAAAGATGCAGACTATAAACCAACATGGGCACACTCTACTGCGATTGAAATCGTGGTTTGGGGTATCCCGGTTATTATTATTGGTATTTTAGCTTGGTTAACTTGGTGGGGTTCCCACAAGTATGACCCATACCGTCCAATCGAGTCAGATAAGGCTCCATTAACTGTTCAGGTTATTGCCGAACAATTCAAATGGATCTTCATCTACCCAGAACAGAACATTGCGACTGTTAACGAAATCCGCTTCCCAGAGCAAACGCCGGTAAGCCTTCGTTTAACATCTAACTTTACAATGAACTCGTTCTTTATCCCTGCATTGTCTGGTCAGATTTATGCAATGGCGGGTATGCAGACTCACCTGAACATATTAGCGAACAGCACTGGTCAATACCGCGGCTTCTCGTCTAACTACTCAGGTTACGGTTTCTCTCAAATGCGCTTCCTTGCTCACTCTGTAACTGAAGCTGATTTTGATCAATGGGTAACTGCGGTTAAAGCCGGACAAGGCACAACGATCAATCCTGAAGCTGTTCAAAAAACAGTTCTAGATCAAGCTGAATTTGCATCTTTACGTGACGGTAACCGTTCACAGAAACAAATTGATGCAATGGTTCGTAACGCGAAAACAGAACTAGAGAAAAAACTTGCTGCAACTGCTGAAGCAGAAGGTCCTTATAAGACTCAGCCACATCCTGTGACTTATTACTCTTCTGTAGAGCAAGGCTTGTTTGAATCTGTGATCAATAAATACATGAGTAACTATCATGGTGCAGACCATTCAGCTCAAGCTGAAACTGCGCTTGAAGCGCCTGCTTCAGAAGCTCATGTAAACGTTGAACATGCGACTGCTTCTGTAGAGGAATAAGACATGTTTGGTAAGTTAGGACTAGATGCAATTCCGTACGATCCAATCGTACAGGCTACAGTTGTAATGATGATCCTGGGCGGTCTCGTTCTTGTTGCGGGTATTACCTACTTCAAGAAATGGGGTTACCTGTGGAATGAATGGTTCACATCTGTAGACCATAAAAAAATTGGTATCATGTATATCATCGTGTCTGTGGTCATGCTGCTGCGTGGTTTCGCCGATGCGATCATGATGCGTCTTCAGCAATTCCTTGCACGAGGTGGTGGCGAAGGTTATTTACACCCTGAGCACTACGACCAGATCTTCACCGCACACGGTGTGATCATGATCTTCTTCGTGGCAATGGGTCTTGTAGTAGGCTTGATGAACATCTCTGTACCTTTACAGATTGGTGCTCGTGACGTTGCCTTCCCATTATTAAACTCTTTAAGCTTCTGGCTGTTCGCTGGTGCTGCGGGTCTAATCATGGTTTCACTTGCAATTGGTGAGTTCGCTGCAACAGGCTGGATGGCTTATCCTCCACTGTCAGGTATTGAATACTCTCCAGGCGTAGGTATGGACTACTACATCTGGGCATTACAGATCTCCGGTTTAGGTACGCTTCTAACGGGTGTTAACTTCTTCGTTACCATCATCAAGATGCGTGCGCCTGGCATGAAATTAATGGACATGCCGATCTTTACCTGGACATCTTTATGTACAGCGGTACTGATCATTGCTTCATTCCCAGTGTTAACTGCAACAATTGCAATGTTAACGCTTGACCGTTACTTCGGTTTCCACTTCTTTACAAACGACATGGGTGGTAGCCCAATGTTGTATGTAAACCTGATCTGGACTTGGGGTCACCCTGAAGTTTATATCTTGGTATTACCAGCATTTGGTATTTACTCAGAAGTTGTTGCGACGTTCTCTCGTAAAACGTTGTTCGGCTACAAATCAATGGTGTATGCAACTGTAGCAATTACTGTATTGTCTTTCGTTGTATGGGTTCACCACTTCTTTACCATGGGTGCAGGTGCCAACGTTAACGCGTTCTTCGGTATCATGACCATGATTATTGCGATCCCGACTGGTGTGAAAATCTTCTCTTGGTTATTCACCATGTACAAGGGCCGCATCACCTACACAACTCCAATGCTGTGGACACTTGGCTTCCTAGTGACTTTCGGTATCGGTGGTTTAACAGGTGTATTAATGGCAGTTCCACCAGCGGACTTCCTGGTACACAACTCTTTATTCCTGATCGCTCACTTCCATAACGTAATTATTGGTGGTGTAGTATTCGCGATGTTCGCAGGTATCATTTTCTACTGGCCAAAAATGTTTGGTTGGAGACTGAATGAAACTTGGGGTAAAGCTGCATTCTGGTTCTGGTTCTTAGGTTTCTACTTTGCGTTCATGCCGCTGTATATCCTTGGTTTCATGGGTATGACGCGTCGTCTGAACACATATGACAACCCAGATTGGGACCCATATGTCATGATCGCGATGGTGGGTTCGGTAATGATTGCCATTGGTATTGCATGCTTCTTAATGCAAATCATTGTTGGCTTCTTGCAACGTAACCAGCGTCTTGACCACACTGGCGACCCTTGGGATGGCCGTACCCTTGAATGGGCGACTTCATCTCCTGCTCCGTTCTATAACTTTGCGCATCTTCCAAAGATCAATGGTATTGATACTTTCTGGACTGACAAAGAGAATGGCGTAGCTTACGCGAAACCAGCGAAGTACGAAGACATCCACATGCCAACCAACCGTGCTGCGGGCTTTGTGATTGCTATGTTTATCACAGTAATGGGCTTTGCACTTATCTGGCACATCTGGTGGTTAGTAGTTGTAACGTTTATCGCGTCTATCATTTCGTTCATCGTGAGCTCGTTCACGAAGAAAGTGGACTACTATGTTCCTGCAGCAGAAGTAGAACGCATTGAAAACGAACGTTATGCCTTACTTGAAAAACACTTGAAGAAGGACTAAGACAATGGCTGAGGTACTTCATCACGACAACCACGGACACGATGAGCATCATCATCACGATGATACTGACATCACTGTCTTTGGTTTCTGGACTTACTTGATGAGTGACTTGATCATTTTCGGTACACTCTTCATTGCATTCGCTGTATTAAGCAGCCACGTTCCAGTTGGTACTCCAAGTGCAAAAGATCTTTTTGGCGAGTCTTTAGGTTTCGTTTTAACTGAAACCTTCGCCCTGCTGATCTCTTCAGTAACCTTTGGTTTTGCAGTTCTGGCTGCATACAAAAAAGATGTTGCTAAAGTTTTAACTTGGTTAGGCATCACATGGATCTTCGGTGCGATCTTTATTGGCATGGAACTATATGAGTTCAATCATTTAGTTCACGCTGGTCATGGCCCAAGCGTTAGTGCGTTCTTATCTGCGTTCTTTACTTTAGTTGGTACGCACGGTATTCACGTTACTTCTGGTCTGGTATGGATGATCGTGTTAATGATTCAAATCAAGAAATATGGTTTGACTCTACCTAACATGCGTCGTCTTGCTTGCCTAAGCTTGTTCTGGCACTTCCTTGACATCGTATGGATCTGTGTATTCAGCGTCGTTTACTTGATGGGAGTTCTATAATGGGTCACGATCACAACGCTGCTGGCGCATCACACGGTAACTTCAAGCAGTACTCTGTTGGCTTTATCCTGTCTGTTATTTTAACCATTATTCCTTTTGGTATGGTTATGGCAGGTGGTTTTAGCCGCGGTCTGCTGGTCACAGTTATTGCGATTACTGCGGTTGCTCAGGTTCTTGTACAGTTAGTTTACTTCCTGCACATGAACTCGTCTTCAGAACAACGCTGGAACGTGATTGCGTTTATTTATACAATCCTCTGTATCGCTATTCTGTTAGTCGGTTCAGTATGGATTATGAACTACCTTCACTACAACATGATGATCTAAACTGGTTGTCATGCTGAAAAAGTATTTATTCCTGACTAAGCCAGGAATTCTCTTCGGTAACTTCGTTACCACTTTGGGTGGCTACTTTGTAGCCACTCAAGGTTCTGTAGATTTCCTTCTCCTGCTTCTTACCCTTCTGGGCACTACCCTGGTAGTGGCATCTGGATGTGTGGTTAATAACGTAATTGACCAAGACATCGACCAAAAAATGCAACGTACACAAAATCGTGCGATGGTAAAAAAAACCATTTCAGTTCCGGTTGCTTTAGCGTTTGCTTTAGTACTGGGTGTACTAGGTTTTAGCATTTTATGGTTTGGGGTAAATGCGTACGCTTTCCTTTTTGCCGTGATTGGTTTTGTAGTTTATGTCGGCTTTTATAGCTTATGGACCAAACGCACCACCATTCATCAGACCATTATTGGTAGTATTTCGGGCGCAAGCCCACCGGTTATTGGTTATACTGCGGTTGCAAACCAGTTTGACCTGGCTGCCCTGCTTATTTTTCTGGGCTATGCACTGTGGCAAATGCCGCATTCCTGGGCGATTGCCATTTACCGCTTCGATGACTACAAAAATGCAGGTATTCCAATTTTACCTGTGGCGCGTTCTGTGTATCGCACCAAAGTAGAGTCGCTAATTTATGTGATTCTGTTTACAGTGGTCATGAATGCCTTATTTGTATTTGGATATGCCAACTGGTTATATCTGCTGATTTTAAATGCCCTGTGTATTTACTGGCTGTACATTGCCATCCTCGGCTTTAAAGCAGAAAATGATCAGCTGTGGGCAAAACGCTTTTTCCTGTTCTCTGTAATTTTAATTACCGTGATCAGTTTAAGCTTCAGCATTACTGCGCAAGCTCCTGCAAATTCAATCATCCTCTTTTAAAAGATAGAGCCCTCTCTATCTTTTAAGATGGGACTCCCCTTCTAATTCCAGTTTTCTTTTCTTCGATCTCTTTTTCTGATTTATAGATACTTACTCTCTATTAGTAAGCTTATTACCATAATTCCCCCACCTCACTCTTTTGTTGAAATAAGTGATCAAGCTCTTTGTTCAATGGCTTGTATTTCGTTAGCAAAAGCACTAAAATTCACGCTTCGCAATTTTGCGACACAACCCTGGTTGTGACTCCTTGCTTCTGGCTATTTGGTCAGGGGCTGCATAAACCGTAAGGAGCTGACAATGCGTCACTACGAAATCGTACTTTTGGTACACCCAGACCAAAGCGATCAAGTTGTGGGTATGGTAGAACGTTACCTGACTCACATCAAAGAAGCTGAAGGTCAAATTCACCGTTTAGAAGATTGGGGCCGTCGTCAATTGGCTTACCCAATTAACAAAATTCACAAAGCGCACTACATTTTAATGAATGTTGAATGTGGTCAAACGACTCTTGATGAACTTGAAGAATTGTTCCGTTATAACGACGCGATCCTTCGTAGCTTAATCATCCGTCGTGAAAACGCTATCACTGAAGAGTCTTTACTGGCTAAGAGTGCTGAAGAAAAACGTGCGCGTAAAGCTCAACGTGAAGAAGCACAACAAGTTAACCAAGACTCTGCTGAAGCATAAGGAGAACATCAATGGCACGTTTTTACCGTCGTCGCAAGTTCTGCCGCTTTACAGCTGAGAACGTTACGTACATCGACTACAAAGATATCGATACTTTAAAACAGTACATCACTGAAAACGGCAAGATCGTTCCTAGCCGTATTACAGGTACTAAAGCTCGTTACCAACGTCAATTAGCGCTTGCGATCAAACAAGCTCGCTACTTAGCGTTGATCCCTTACACTGACAATCATAAGTGAGGTTGAGCTGTGGATATTATCTTATTACAACGCATTAAAAACCTTGGTAAATTAGGCGATAAAGTATCAGTTAAAGCTGGTTACGGCCGTAACTTCCTTATCCCTCAAGGTAAAGCAGTTGCTGCGACTGAAGCAAACACTGCTGCTTTTGAAGCTCGTCGTGCTGAACTTGAGAAGCAAGAAGCTGAAGTATTGGCTGCTGCTCAAGCACGTGCTGACCAACTGAACGAAGTAAATATCGTAATCACTGCGAAAGCGGGTGACGAAGGTAAATTATTCGGTTCAATCGGTACTCGTGACATCGCTGACGCGTTAACGAACGCTGGTTTAGAAGTAGACCGTTCAGAAGTTCGTTTACCAAACGGTGCGCTTCGTCACACTGGTGAATTCAACATCGCAATCCAATTGCACCATGATGTTGTTGCTGAAGTTCTCGTTACTATCGTATCTGAGTAATTTCTCGCAAGAAAAAAGGGCATGCCTTGGCATGCTCTTTTTTTTATTTCTGTAAAAATCTCCTCACCTTTTTGTAAGCTATCCGTTCTTAAAATCTGCTCGCTTTTTTTGCCAGAGCGCGTATGATTTGTGGTTACACCGTTTATTGAATTCATGCTATAAGACCACCGGTTTTATTTGGTATTCATCGTATTAAAATCAGGGAATTATATGTCACAGGCGCTGGCCAACACCAAACCAACTCCAGTCAAAACAGAGAGTTCCAGCAACGATTCCGGTGCGCTCAAAGAGTTTCGCACCCCGCCGCATAACCTGGCCATTGAGCAGGCCGTTCTGGCTGCCCTCATGACCGTGGCCGAATCACTGGAACAGGTCGGAGATGTATTACAGGAATCCGATTTCTACGCCACGCGACACAAATATATTTACCGTGCCATTGATACCCTGGCCAAAGAAAACTCCCCTTATGATGCCGTTCTGGTCAATGACTGGCTGATCAAGCACAATCTGCTTGATGCCATTGGTGGTGAAGAATATCTCATGCAGCTGATGGCCGATTCACCATCGAGTTTCTATAACCTGGAAACTTATGCGGCTAAAATTAAAGAGTTTTCGACCTTAAGAAACATGATTAAAGTCAGCTCGGAAATTCTGCAAAATGCCTATGACACCAAAGGCCGCACTGTCAGTGAAATTCTAGACCTCGCTGAAACCAATATTTTCCAGATTGCCGAGCAGCACAATAACAACAAGAAAAATGCCGGTCCGAAAGCCATTAATACCGTCGTGGCCGATGTCTTCGACAAGTTAAATGAACTGTCGCAAATGGATGGCAACATTACCGGTCTGACCACCGGCTTTGTCGAGCTGGACAATAAAACTTCGGGGATGCAAGCTGGCGACCTGATTATTGTTGCGGCCCGTCCGTCAATGGGTAAAACCACCTTTGCCATGAACCTGGTTGAAAGTGTACTGTTCAATAACGACCTGCCGGCGCTGGTTTACTCCATGGAAATGCCAGCCGATTCAATTGCCATGCGTCTGATTTCCTCGTATGGCAAAGTGCATCAGGGGAATTTACGTTCCGGCAAACTCAGCGGCGATGAATGGTCCAAAGTCACCGGCACCATTTTACAGCTACAAGAAAAGCATTTATACATTGATGACTCATCAGCGCTCCCTCCAACCGAAGTACGTTCGCGTGCGCGCCGGATTGCCAAACAGCACGGCGGCAAACTCGGCTGTATCATGGTTGACTATTTGCAGCTGATGAAAGTACCCGGCATGGGCGATAACCGTGTCGGCGAGATTTCAGAAATTTCGCGTAGCTTGAAAGCCTTAGCCAAAGAAATGCAGTGTCCGGTCATTGCCCTCTCCCAGCTCAACCGCTCGCTGGAAAACCGTCCCAACAAACGCCCAGTAATGTCCGACCTTCGTGAATCGGGTGCGATTGAGCAGGATGCCGACTTGATCATGTTCATTTACCGTGATGAGGTCTATAACAAGGAATCTAAAGAAGCCGGTACTGCCGAAATTATTATTGGTAAACAGCGTAACGGCCCGATTGGCACCGTGCGTCTGGCGTTTGAAGGCCAATACACCCGCTTTAGTAACCTTTCCCCTGAGTTTTATGCTCAGTACGATGATGATGAATAATTCAGCCATCATTGCCTTTCCATGACCCTGTAGGAGTAAATAAGGGTGCGCCAAGCTACAGTTTATATTGATCGCGCTGCGCTTCAATATAATTTAAACCGTGTCAGACAACTTGCCCCAACTGCCAAAATTGTCAGTATGGTCAAAGCCAATGCTTATGGACATGGCGTTAAAGACTGCTTAGCAGCCTTACAAGACAGCGATGCCTTTGGTGTCGCCTGTTTACAAGAAGCACTGGAAATTCGTGAACTGGGGTTCCAGCAACCCATCACCCTGATTGAAGGCGTGTTCACTGAAGATGAAATGCCAATTGTCATTGAACAGAATATCGAGATTGTGGTGCATCAGCCTGAACAGGTTACATGGCTCATTGCGCACAAAGATGCCTATATCTCTAAAAATCTGAAAGTCTGGGTTAAGCTCAACAGCGGCATGAACCGTCTGGGCTTTAAACTTGAGGTGATTAAAGAGGTCATTCAGCAATTAAAATCGGCCGGCTTTACCTGTGTTCTGGCGATGCACTTTGCCAATGCAGATGCTGATCATCCACTGAATGATGAACAGATCCGTCAGTTTCTGGAAGTAAAAAACGACTGCGCACCGATTTTAGCTTCGTGCTGTAATTCTGCTGCTATTTATAAATATCCGGAACTGCATTTTGATTTTGTCCGTCCCGGCATCATGCTTTATGGCGCAACTCCGTTTGCAGACCGAGATATTTATGCACTAGATTTAAAACCGGTGATGACCTTTAGCGCAGAAATTATTGCCTTAAATGAGATTCAGGCCGGTGAACAGGTTGGTTATGGCTCGACCTTTACTGCCGATAAAGCTATGCAACTGGCTATTGTGTCCATTGGCTACGGTGATGGCTATCCACGTGCCTTCTTTGCGCAGAATTTTGTCGCCATTAAAGGCCAAAAAGCAGCTGTAGTCGGTCGTGTTGCCATGGATATGATTGCTATTGATGTAACTGGATTGGATGTTCAGTTAGGCACGGAAGTCGAGCTTTGGGGCAAGCAACGATTAGTGGATGATGTTGCTGCAGCCAATGGCACCATTGGTTATGAGCTGTTGTGCCGTTTAACCCAGCGTCCGGACCGTAAAATCATTTAATCTGCTCAATAAAAAAAGAACCTTGCTTGAGGTTCTTTTTTTTATTCATTTTAATTACATAAGCAGCAGATTTAAGCCACCTCATCCACCACCGAATGATTTAGCGCCTCATATAGCACCTGAAGCAATCCATCAACCTGTGTGGCATTTAATTGATGCGGTAAAAATTGCGCATGACCGAGTTGCTGGAAATAGGCTTTGATCTCGCTATTACGCATCACATATTTCATAGCCCAATCCTGAAAACGCTGCTGGGCAACATGATTCTCGGTAAAAATCTGGATATTCTGATGACGCGGATCACCAACAATCCCGGCAAAAATTTCCTGAACGGCCTGTTCATCACCTTGCAGACATTGAAAAAAATAACCCTCTGCATAGCACAGCACACCCGATACCTGATGCTGGGTATTAGCATTGCGCGCTTCGATCAGAATATTGCGTAAATCTTGCAGTAAATTTTCAGCCGTCGAGGTACTCTGGCTGGCATAGCAAAGCTGAAACATATTCAAGTCCTCATCATGATCTGTACGAATATTTTTTGATTTTCTTAAGGATTTATCATTCAAGGAAAACTTGATTAAAATAAAGGGACTGAGCTTTTAAGTCAAATAATCTTCGGTTGGCACCGGCAATTCCTGCAACCCGCGTCTTAAGGTATCGGACCACTGCTTGCTGATATATTCAAAGTACGGGTCTTCTTCGCAAATACGTTTGCCCAAAGGAATATGCAGGCTGTCTTTATGATAAACCATACAGTCCAGCGGCATACCCACGGACACATTGGAACGTAAAGTGGAATCAAAAGAAATCAGGCCGCAGCGTAAGGCATCTTCCAGCGACATATCATAGCGTAAGGCCCGGTCAAGAATTGGTTTGCCATATTTGCTTTCTCCAATCTGGAAAAACGGCGTATCACGCGTGGCGCAAATAAAATTGCCTTGCGGATAAATATGATACAGCTGCATCGGCTCGCCTTTAATCTGCCCGCCCACCAGCAAATTGCAATAATAATTATGCTGCTCGTCTTTATCGTCGGTAACATCCTGAATGACTTTTTTCAGCAAACAACCCACCAATTCTGCCACTTCAAACATGGTTTTGACACTATATAAATGCGGTTCCTGGTTTAAAGTCAGATGATTTTTTAAATGACCGATGACTGCCTGTGTGGTCGCTAGGTTGCCCGAGGTCTGAATGGTAATCAGGCGCTCGCCTTCCACGCCAAAGGTATACAGCTTGCGAAATACCGAAATGTGATCGACCCCGGCATTGGTACGCGAATCACTAATAAACACCAGACCATCTTTTAAACGCAGCGCACAGCAATACGTCATAGCATTATCCTTTTCGTTGTCATCCATTACTTAGCAGGCCAGAACCTGCACCATGGTCTGCATGTGCTCGATGCCGCCTTTTTCTCTTACGCCACGGACCGGCGCCACATCCCAATAATCCCGCCCGACGGCCAGATAGACATGCGAGTCTGGCTGAAAAGCCAGATTGCTGACATCAAAACAGTACCAGTGCTGTTCTAAAAATACCTCTACCCAGGCATGGCTGGCAAGATGTGAACTGTTGCTGCTATATAAATAACCCGAAACATAACGCGCCGGTACGCCCAAAGATTTACACATGGCAATTAGTACATGGGCATGATCCTGACAGACGCCCTGTTTGGCCTGAAAGGCTTCAATGGCGGTGGTCTGCACCGAAGTTTGGGCCGGACGGTATGGCATATGGCTTAAAATCGCTTCTGACAAACGGATCAGGTTGTCACGATTCACCTGCGGTACATACTGCCGTGCAAAACACTGCATTTCAGGGCTGCACAGCGTGCTGGCTGTTGGTTGTAAAAACAGATAGGGATTCAGCTGATCTTGCAGGCCCCAGCGTGTCTGCGGACGCAACTCGACAATGCCCTGCGCCATAATACTCAGACTTTGATAGCTAAAGCGCTGGGTGCTGGTCATCCAGATATTCTGAAAAGCATCCTGTTTAATCTCGGATTCCCCTGGCACACTAATCGCCCAATGATGAACCTGTTGATGGGCATTGTTCGGCGGGGTCATTTTAATATATTGAATACTGTTACAGGCCGGTACCGAATAATGATAATGGGTCTGGTGATTAATCATGAGCCTCATGCATCGGCCTCGAACAGTTGCTGGATATGGTCACTAAACTGGTAAAAATGCATGCTGTCGGGCTGCTGCTTCAGCTTCATCCAGATTTCGGGTAAAGAATCCCAGCCGGCTTGGGTCAATAACCCTACCACCACTTCAATATAATAGACCGTGCCCTGAATATCCTGCTTTAAGCGCAATTGCCGGTCCAGTTGCTCGAGATGCTGCCCCAGTTTAAAGAACAGGAAAATATCAGATGCTTCAGCTTCTAAGACTTCATGACAATCTCCAACTACATCACAGATATAGGCCGGATTTTCTTTGGCATTTTTAATGTACTGGTTTAATTCGGCATAGGCATGTGCCGACAAGACCCCGCGTAAATCCTGAATATTGTCTTTGGCATACTGAAACTGCTGATGAAAAGAGGCGGGCTGTTCCGGATTTAGAATCAGCTCATTTAAAGATGCCGCATCAAAGGCTGGCAAACAGAAGGCGTGTGCATACTGCAAGGCATCATCATTATATTTAAATGGAAACTGACTGCATAAATACTGGATGCGGGTCAAATAACGACCCAACCAGAAAATCTGCTGTGCATTACGACTCAGTAAAATCACATGATTCTCCTTGGGAGTTGTTATGAATGTAAGGGATCAACCACCCAGGTATCTTTAATGCCACCACCTTGAGATGAATTGACCACCAGCGAACCGGCCTGCATGGCCACACGGGTTAAGCCACCGGGAACAATTTCAGTACGATAAGGCGAGCTGAGCACAAAAGGACGTAAATCAATATGCCGTTCGGCAATGCCCTGTTCGGTTAAGGTCGGACTCACCGACAGATTCAGGGTCGGCTGGGCAATGTAGGCTTGCGGTGCGGCCAGAATTTTCATTTTAAACTCGGCCAGTTGCTCCTCGGAGGCTTGAGGACCAATCAGCATGCCATATCCACCTGAACCTTGTGCTTCTTTCACTACCAACTGTTCCAGATGTTCCAGCACATAGGCCAGATCATCTGCTTCGCGGCACTGATAGGTCGGGACATTATTTAAGATTGGTTGTTCACCCAAATAGAAATGAATCATTTTATCGACATAAGGATAAATGGATTTGTCATCGGCCACCCCGGTACCCGGCGCATTGGCGATGACGACGTGATGCTGTAAATAGGCCGACATCAGGCCCGGCACACCCAGGGTGCTGTCCGGTCTGAAACAGAGCGGGTCTAAAAATGCATCATCTACCCTGCGATAAATTACATCAACCTGCTGTTTGCCCCGCACCGTTTTCACATAAACCTTGTCATTTAATACAAACAGGTCACTCGATGTTACCAAAGGTACACCCATCTCACGGGCTAAAAATGCATGTTCATAATAGGCACTGTTATAGCGCCCCGGTGTCAGCACCACAATAAAAGGCTGATCGACATAGGCATTTTCGGCCAGAATTTCTTTTAAAAGCTGCGGATAATGCTCGATGCCCTGAATATTATTCTGCTGATACAGCTGGGGAATCAGTTTCTGGCTAATCTTACGGCTTTCCAGCATATAAGACACACCCGATGGCGTTCTTAAATTGTCTTCCAGCACAAAAAATTCACCGTGCTGATCACGAATAATGTCAATGCCACTAATCTGACTATAGACCTTACCCTTCAGACCATGACCAAGCATATGTGGCTGATAGGCTTCGTGGGTCAGCACCTGCAGTTCCGGTACGATACCGGCTTTTAGAATATCCTGTTGATGATAAATATCATGTAAAAACAGATTTAGCGCCCGGGTACGCTGGGCACAGCCCAAGGCCACTGTATTCCATTGCTGCCGGGCCATAACCCGCGGAATAATATCAAAAGGAATGGTGCGCTCGGTGCCTTCCTGATCGCCATACACGGTAAAGGTAATTCCCTGATACAGAAAATGTGCTTTGGCGGCATCATTCAGTGCTGTCAGTTCTTCTAAACTGTGCTGGGTCAGCCATTGTTCGATTTTCTGCGCGGCACTATCGGCAAGGCTCTGTTCGCCCGACAATTTATTAAAAAATTCAGATTTCAATTGTTCGAATAATACAGATGATTTTTGCTGCGGCAGCGAAATATCGGTCACCGAGACCTGCACCCGCTCTAAAAGATGGTCTGATGTTATTGTATCTATTGAATTTGTATCTTGATTTTCTTTCAGCATACAAACCTCATCATTGTTATCCTTTCTAATTTTATATAAGCAATTCCAGTGCCAATAATTGTGACTTGGTATTCACTCTTTCTTTATCGCCGATCTGTAGAGATAAAACAAATCTTATTTTGCTTCATCTTGTATCAATTTATCGCCAGACCTCGTGCCTGCCACTTGCCAAAAAGCATGACATTTCTTATTGTGTGGACTATAGCCATGAACTCTCCAATATTTATCTCAGCGCTGATTCCAATATGTCGACACAAGAAAAAGAAACGTCCAATAGCCTCTATCGCCAGTGGCAAATCCTGTCCCGCCTTTCTACCGGAAAATGGATGGGTACCCGTGAATTACAGGAAATTCTGCAACGTGAAGGCATTGATATCAGCCTACGTACCATCCAGCGTGATTTAAACCAGATTTCGCAGCGCTTCCCGATTGAAAATAATGGCACCGTCCCGCAAGGCTGGCGCTGGCGCTCCGATGCACCGCTACAAAGCCTGCCGCACATGACCAGCTCACAGGCAGTCACCTTTATGATGGTGGAAGAACATCTCAAACATCTGTTACCACCTAGCCTGATTGAGGAAATGACCCCGTGGTTTGATCTGGCACGGCGCAGCCTGTCGACCCAGAACAATGTCCGCCAGTGGATTAACCGGGTGCGGATTGTGCCGGCCATTCAGCCGCTGATTCCGCCGGTAGTCGATAAAAGCGCACAACAGGCCATTTATGAAGGTCTGCTACAGGACAAACAGCTGGAATGCGTTTACCATCCACGTACCACGGCTTCGGAAGAAAAGACCTATATTCTGAATCCGCTGGCGCTGGTACAAAAAGGTGCAGTGATTTATCTGATTTGCACCCGACACGACAAAACCGATATTCAGACCTTTGCCCTGCATCGCTTTAAATCGGCGGAGGTATTAAATTCCCGCGCCCTGCATCCGGTTAATTTTGATATTGATGCCTATATTGAATCCGGCGCGCTGGGCTTTAGAGTCGATTACAGCAAGCCGACTGAAAATATCGAGTTGAAACTGACCATGTCAGAAGCCGATGCACATTATTTTGAAGAAACCCGTTTAAGCAAAGACCAGCAGATTATCCAGCTGGACAATGGCTTGTATCAGGTCATTTCCAATGTGCCGTTTACCTCGCAACTGGTGTGGTGGCTGCGCAGTTTTGGCAAAAAACTGGTACAGATTGAGCCGGCAGAAGTGTCTGACGCTGTGCATCAAATCAATGAATAAAAAAGGTCCCAAGTCTGGGACCTAACATTTACTTATTTTCTTTTCAATTTTGTTGTTATCGCTGCTGATTTTAGGGAAGTTGAACAGGATGCGATTGCCGTTAGCATGCCAGTTCAGCCGTATTATAACGAATGGTTTTTAAGGTCATCGTGCACTCCTCTCTGTTTGGATAAGATCACTGTAACGGCTCCAATATCATCTGTGAAATCATAAGATCTGCAGCTTAAATCTGTTTTTTCTTAAACTCAATTTCCACTTTATTTATTCAGCACATAAAAAAGCCCGCGATCTCAACCGCGGGCTTTTTCACAAATTAGGATCTTTTAAGCAGATTTACGGGCTTGGGCATTTTTACGAATGGTGATCATCACCAATTGAACTGCCGCAGGAGTCACGCCTGGAATACGACTGGCCTGCGCCAGAGTTTCCGGCAATACCTGTTTCAGCTTCATGGTGATTTCACGCGACAGACCAGATACGCCGTCATAATCAAAATCAGCCGGGATTTTGGTTTCTTCCAGACGTTTCATCTGCGCTACATCTTCATGCTGACGGTTGATATACCCTTCGTATTTCACCGCAATTTCAATCTGGTCACCGACTTGCTGCGATACTTCTGAACCAGTCAGTTCGGCAATTTGCGCAAAAGTGATGTTTGGACGTTTTAGCAGGTCAATTGCAGAACACTCTTTAGAAAGGTCTGCACCCGTCATTTCAACGAATTTTTTACCCATCGGGTTATTTGGCGCAGCCCACAAGTGCTGTAAACGGCCTTTCTCACGCTCAACTGCATCCATTTTTTCACAGTAAGCATTCCAGCGTGCATCATCCACCAGACCCAGTTCACGGCCAATCGCGGTTAAACGCTGATCTGCGTTATCTTCACGCAGCATTAAACGGTATTCGGCACGTGAGGTGAACATCCGGTACGGTTCTTTGGTTCCCAAGGTAATCAGGTCGTCAACCAGTACGCCCATATACGCTTCATCACGTTTTGGCGTCCACTGTTCCTGATCCCAGGCACGGCGTGCAGCGTTCAAACCTGCAAGCAGACCTTGCGCACCGGCTTCTTCATAACCAGTAGTCCCGTTGATTTGACCAGCAAAATACAGGTTATTAATGGCTTTGGTTTCCAAAGTGAATTTCAATGCTTGCGGGTTGAAATAATCGTATTCAATCGCATAACCCGGACGCAGAATATGGGCATTTTCCATACCACGGATTGAGCGTACCAGTTCAAACTGCACATCAAAAGGCAGTGAAGTTGAAATACCGTTTGGATACAGCTCATGTGTATCTAGACCTTCAGGCTCCAAGAACACTTGGTGCGAATCTTTGTCGGCAAAACGGTGAATTTTATCTTCAATCGAAGGACAGTAACGTGGACCTACCCCTTCAATCACGCCGGTATACATTGGCGAACGATCCAAACCACCACGGATAATGTCATGGGTTTTTTCATTGGTATGGGTGATATAACAGTTGACCTGTTCAGGATGCATCGAGGCATCGCCCATAAATGACATCACTGGAGATGGGAAATCACCCGGCTGCGGGGTCATCACCGAGAAATCGACTGAACGTGCATCAATACGCGGTGGAGTCCCAGTTTTTAAACGGCCCACTGGTAGTTGTAATTCACGTAAACGGTGTGCCAGAGAAATAGAGGGTGGATCACCGGCACGACCACCGCTGGATTTTTCCAGACCGACGTGAATCACACCACCCAGGAAGGTCCCGGCAGTCAATACTACCGTTTTGGCATCAAAGCGGATGCCCATTTGGGTGACCACACCTTTAACGGTATCGCCTTCTACAATCAGGTCATCCGCCGCTTGCTGGAAAATATCCAAGTTTGCTTGGTTCTCAAGCGTTTCACGAATCGCGGCTTTATAACGAACCCGATCAGCCTGCGCACGTGTGGCACGCACTGCAGCACCTTTACGCGAGTTCAGAATACGGAATTGAATCCCGCCTTTATCGGCAGCCAGCGCCATCGCACCGCCCAAGGCATCAATTTCACGCACCAGATGCGATTTACCAATACCACCAATGGCCGGGTTACAGCTCATCTGCCCCAAAGTCTCAATGTTATGAGTTAAGAGCAAGGTTTGTCGGCCCATACGCGCCGCAGCCAAAGCCGCTTCCGTACCCGCGTGACCGCCGCCGATAACAATGACATCGTAAACTTTAGGATAATGCATAGTGGTAAATTGAGAGATAAAAAGAAATGACAGAATATTATAGCAAAAGCCGGCGTATAAGTTGACAGATTAAGTCAATTTTATTTGGATTTTCTCGTGGTTTTTCACCTGATTGATTGGCTGGCAATGTAAATGAACGTTGCAGATATACTGCAAATAAAAACATTTCATATTAAAAATTAACCAGATATAGGTTGTTTTATTTTGATTATTTTTTATCCTAAATCATGTACTCATTACAAACAAGCACAGGTACGAATTATGAATAAGAAGATACTCCTCTCATCCATCCTCTGCGGTTTATGTTTATCTCCATTTGCAGCTATACAGGCAAATGACAAAGTTGAAAAAGTGTACGATTCACAGCGCTATCAGAATGTCTGTAAAGGCAAATCTCAAGGTGCTGCGGTCAGCTTTGCCTATCGTGGCATTATCTGGAACGGTACCTGCCAGCCACAGTTCTTCCCGGCAGACAGAAAACTCGATATTCACGGTGATGAAGCTGCACTGTATACCACCTGTGGCCAAGACATGAATGCAACCACGGCAACCATTTCCGGTGCAGAAGTTCGTGGTAAATGTGCCCTTGGATTTACCCCGCCGCGTCCTGCTCAAATGTAAACTCCAACCCGATTCACATCTAGCCAAAATATGTGAACTCAATCAAGAAAACAGCCATTTATTACCAAGTAAATGGCTGTTTTTATTATTTTTATGGTTGATTTAAAACTCAACTCAATTACACTGAAACTGGGGAAAATAAGAATTAAATAGGATGATGCCATGCAAAGCGGCATTTTTACCTTCTTTCTACCGCTAACCTTGGCGGTATTAATGATGGGTTTGGGCTTGCTACTCAGCCCTAAAGATTTTATTCGGGTCAATCAGCAACCGAAAGTCATTTTTATTGCCTTGTTTACCCGGCAGGTCTTGCTGGTTGGACTGGCATTTATTCTCTGCTTGTTTTTAGAACTGCCTCCTTTGCTGGCGGTGGGCCTGATGCTGCTGTCAGCTACCCCTAGTGGTTCCACCTCTGCCCTGTTCAGTTATGTCTATAAAGGCGATGTAGCCCTGAATATTGTCGTGGTCGCCATCAATTCGGTGATGGCCATTTTAACCCTGCCTTTTATCATTAGCATTGCCATGCGCTATTTCATGGCCGATCAGACCGAAATCAACATGCCAATTGAGCGGATTGCCTATACCTTCCTGCTAATTTTAGTACCAGTCTGTCTGGGAATGGCCATTCGCTCGTCTTTTCCAGAGCTGGCCAAACGGCTGAGTAAACCAATTCGACGCATGTCGGTATATTTTATTTTTGCCCTGTTCTTTTTCGCGCTCTTTCAGGAGCGCTATCAGCTGGCGCAGTATATGGAACAGGTTGGACTGGCCACCGCCCTGTATGCTTTTGTCAGTCTGGTGGCCGGTTATGTGCTGCCACAGCTGATGGACATTTCCGAACAGCAGGCGCGCTCCTGCGGTTTCTTTATGAGTATTCATAACACCGCGCTGTCTTTAACCCTGGCACTGTCGGTACTACAAAGCACCCAGATTGCCATTCCTGCCGCCATTTACACCATCTTCATGTATATGTTTGCCTTGATCTTTGGACATTTACTGGCTAGACGAATGCCGTTAAATTCGGTAAAACAGAAAGTCATAGAGTAATTTGAATAAACAGTAAAAGATATTTTGCATGAAGCAACTGTCTTTTCTCACAAGGATAAATTTGACAGGAAGGTCATATGGATTCAGGCATTATTACCGTTATGCTGCCCTTGGCGCTGGCCATTATTATGGTTGGGCTGGGGCTGGAACTCACGCCCAAAGATTTCGCACGCGTTACCAAACACCCCAAAGCAGTCCTGGTCGCACTATTTTGCCAGCTGGTACTGCTGGTCGGGATAGCCTTTTTATTATGTAAAATTCTGGCACTACCGCCGTTACTGGCCGTCGGCATGATGCTACTGGCTGCTTCGCCGGGTGGCAGTACCGCCAACCTGTTCAGTTATTTATTTAAGGGTGATCTGGCGCTCAACATTACCTTAACCGCAATTAACTCGGTGATTGCAGCACTGACCTTACCCATTATCGTCAATTTCGCAATTGCCCACTTTTTACAGGCTGACCAAAGCATTGGCCTGCAATTCAGTAAAATCTTGCAGGTATTCGGGATTATTATTGTGCCGGTGATTATTGGTATGCTAATTCGTCATTATGCCCCGCGACTGACCGAGAAACTGAACAAGCCCTTACGGATTTTTGCAGTGATCTTTCTGATTTTAATTATCATTGGGGCCATTGTGCAGGAGCGACACAATATCCTGAATTATATTGGTGATATTGGCCTGGCTACCGCACTGTTCTGTATTTCCAGTCTGGTGATTGGTTACTTCGTCCCACGCCTGTTTGGGATTAATAGCGCCCAGGCCCGCGCCAGTGCCTTTGAAATCGGGATTCATAACAGCACGCTTGCCATGACCATTGCCTTAACCGTTATGGCCAGTTCAACCGTGGCCATGCCGGCGGCAGTCTATTCTATTTTCATGTATATCTTCGCTGCCATCTTCGGCATGTTATTAAACCGCTTTGTACCGATTGCTGAACCCAAGCCTGTGGTGGCAAACAGTTAAGCACTTTTTTCACCCAAGGATGTCGCGCTGGCATCCTTTTTATTTTGTACATTGGTAGGCGAAACCGATTGCCTTCCGCTACAATATCCTTTTGAAAAAACAAATTAGGTTATTCCTGTGAAGTGGTTACAAATACATATTACTGTTGATCAAGCTCAAGTCGACTTTACTGAAACATTACTCAGCTCACTTGGCTCCGTGAGTGTAACGCTGGATGATGCTGAAAATCAGGACTTGCTTGAACCACTTCCAGGCGAAACACCGCTGTGGAACAAGGTGATTGTGACCGGTATTTATGCACAGGACGAAAACGAAGAAATTGATGTGGCTGCGCTGGAAACTTTCATTCGCACTCAACTGCCAGATGCACCAATGCGTAGCGAATTCCTGGAAGATCAGGTCTGGGAACGCTCATGGATGGATTATTACGAGCCAATCCAGATTGCTGAAAAATTCTGGATTGTACCGGAATGGCTAGAGCCCCCTGAAGCAGATGCGGTGAATATTAAACTGGATCCGGGTCTGGCCTTTGGTACCGGTAACCATGCCTCAACGTTCCTGTGCCTGCAATGGTTAGGTAAAACCGATGTTAAAGATAAAATCGTCATCGACTATGGTTGCGGTTCTGGCATTTTAGGTGTTGCTGCCCTACTTTTAGGTGCGAAAAAAGTCTATGCCACTGATATTGACCCACAAGCGGTTTTAGCCACCCAGCAAAATGCTGAATTGAATGGCGTACTGGATCGTCTGTTTGTCGGTCTGCCTGAAGAGTTTAATGAAACCTTAAAAGATCAGAAAGCCGATGTACTGGTTGCCAACATTCTGGCTGGCCCGTTAATGATGCTTGCGCCTGAATTCGCAACTTTAACCAAATCTGAGGGAGAGTTCGCACTTGCAGGTGTAATCGAAGAGCAAGTTGCTGAAGTTTCTAGTGTTTATTCTGAATTTTTTGATATATTAGAGGTCGAAAAACGTGAAGAAAACTGGTGCCGAATTTCCGGGAAGCGCCAGCCGCATTAATCAACCTCTATAGATCTTATGAGTGAAAAGCAGACCAAGTGCCCCGAGTGTTTAACCACCTATAAAGTTTCTGTTGCACAGCTTACAGTGGCTCAGGGCATGGTTTGCTGTCCCAAATGTGCCTCTACCTTTAATGCACTCTCGCATCTGGTGCAGCCAAAGCCTGCGCCAACCCAGCTCGAATACAACGGTTTTACTGGTGGACAGGTCAGTTCGCCGGTTCTGGCCGATCATGGTCTGGCTTTTGACGACACACATGAAACCCATCTGCTGGATATTTTTGACCGTAAGGTTGAACATTCCAATATTGATTTAAAGACCTACTTAAACAATCTGAATTATTTCAGCACCGAACCGATTGCCAGTATTCCCTCGATGAATCTGTCTGAAAATGAACTGCAGCAAGAACGCAAGAAACATGGTGCGGGCTATTACACGCTGTGGGGTATTGTCAATTTTAGTCTGGTCGGTTTGCTGATTTTCCAGATTCTATGGTTTAACCCGAAATTCATGAACAACAGCCCTGCCCTGACTGTGGCTTTTAACGGGGTCTGCCAGCTGTTTAACTGTGAAACCTTTGAAAAGCAGTACAGCCTGATTTCAATTAACCGTGTGCGGGTGAAACGCTATGACCATGAACATACCTTGTTCTCCGGCGAGCTGATCAATTTTCATGACAAGAGTTTGGTATTGCCAAAACTGAAAATCACCTTAAAAGATGATAATGAAGAAGTGGCGTCCTATGTACTCGAACCGAAAGAGTATTTAATTAAAAGTCTGGCCAGCATTGAGCGGATTCCAAAAAATACCCCATTCAAGTTTGAAATTCAGCTGCCAGTGACCCGAAAAAGCTTTGATACCTATAATTTAGAAATTATCAAGCCTTAAAAATTAAAAAAAAATGTAAAAAAAGTGCAGTTTTCTTGCTCACTTTTTCTAAGACAATGGTATGATACGCGCCACGTAAGCTTAGTGCTGCATACTCCTCAGTAATTCAAAACAAATAGAAACTCGCAGAATGCGCCTTATTTTCAATAACGCGTATTGAGCAGGTTTTTTCGTTTCGATTTTTGGTCTGTAACAATTATTAATCTATTGTTACGCTTATTTTTCGACCAGCGCTGTGAGTTGTGGCAAGCTAAATGTTCCAGTTTTAGAACTCTCGTTTTAGGATCTAAAACGGGGTTCATTTATTTATAGACCACATTTATATATCACTTTACCCAAGTGATATCTGATTTTTCGGATTAATTCGCATGAATAGCAAATCTCCTATTTTTACTGCACAATCTGATGTCGCTCTTCGTATCCACGTTGATCGCGCAGTTCGCCATTACTTTGCTCAATTGCAAGGCGAGCAACCTTCTCAGGTGTATGACATGGTGCTAGCAGAAATGGAGAAACCTCTTTTATCTGTAGTTCTAGAATATACACGTGGTAACCAGACACGTGCTGCCGAGATTCTAGGCTTAAACCGTGGTACTTTACGTAAAAAGTTAAAAGCTCACGGTTTAATGAGTGAATAAATGATAAAATGCTCGCGGCTTTCGTGGGCATTTTTTTTAACCGCATTTTGCTAATGTTTTAATCTGTTTTTTGATAACTGTGACGAAAATCATGACTATTAAACGCGCTTTAATCTCTGTTTCTGACAAAACTGGAATTGTTGAATTTGCACAAAATCTAGTGGCTCTTGGGGTAGAAATTTTATCTACAGGCGGTACATATAAGTTGCTTAAAGACAACAATATCGCTGTAGTTGAAGTTTCAGAGCACACCGGTTTTCCAGAAATGATGGATGGTCGTGTAAAAACTTTACATCCTAAAATTCATGGCGGCATTCTGGCTCGTCGCGGTCTAGACGAAGCTGTAATGGCAGAACACAACATCGATGCAATCGATTTGGTGGTAGTGAACCTTTATCCATTTGCAGCAACGGTTGCAAAACCTGACTGCACCCTGCCAGATGCGATTGAAAACATCGACATCGGTGGTCCAACCATGGTTCGTGCTGCGGCGAAAAACCATGCGTCTGTCGGTATCGTCGTCAACGCATCTGACTATGCGACTGTTATTGCCGAGCTTAAAGCTGAAGGCAGCCTGTCATACGCAACCCGTTTTGACCTGGCAGTGAAAGCATTTGAACATACTGCACAATACGACGGCATGATCGCATCTTACTTAGGCGCTCGCGTAGGTAAAGAACAAGGCGAAGCAGACAAATTTGCGCGTACGCTCAATACACAATTGAACAAAGCACAAGATTTACGTTACGGTGAAAACCCGCATCAATCTGCTGCATTCTATGTAGACCCAGCGGCAACTGAAGCATCTGTTTCAACAGCTAAACAGCTGCAAGGTAAAGAACTTTCTTATAACAACATCGCCGACACTGATGCTGCGCTTGAATGCGTGAAATCATTCGCGAAACCTGCTTGTGTGATCGTAAAACACGCCAACCCATGTGGTGTTGCGGTATCTTTAGACGGCATTCAAGCAGCTTACGACTTGGCTTATGCAACCGATCCTGAATCTGCATTCGGTGGCATCATTGCATTCAACCGTGAATTAGACGTTGCAACTGCACAAGCCATTGTTGACCGTCAATTCGTTGAAGTGATTATTGCACCAAGCGTTGCTGAAGGTGTTTTGGACGTGACTGGCGCGAAGAAAAACGTACGTGTACTGGTCTGTGGCGAATTACCAGCAATTGACGAACGTGCGCCACAAATGGACTACAAACGTGTCAACGGTGGTTTGCTGGTGCAAGACCAAGATTTGGGCATGATCACCAAAGATGATCTTAAAGTGGTGACCAAACGTGCTCCAACCGAGCAAGAAATTGACGACATGATCTTTGCCTGGAAAGTGGCGAAATACGTGAAGTCTAACGCGATTGTGTATGCGAAAAACCGTCAAACCATCGGTGTGGGCGCAGGCCAAATGAGCCGTGTAAACTCTGCGCGTATTGCAGCAATTAAAGCTGAACATGCAGGCCTCGTGGTTGAAGGTGCAGTGATGGCATCTGACGCATTCTTCCCGTTCCGTGATGGTATTGATAACGCTGCGAAAGCAGGGATCAAATGCATTATCCAGCCGGGTGGTTCTATGCGTGATGAAGAAACCATTGCAGCAGCTGACGAAGCTGGTATTGCCATGGTGTTCACTGGCATGCGTCACTTCCGTCACTAATTAACTAAATTAATTAGAAGTCGTATTTAATCATCCCCCTAAATCCCCCTTTGTAAAAAGGGGGACTTTTCGCGTAAGAGAACAGTGTTTTTCGCGATTCCCCTCCCTTTCTTAAAGGGAGGTTGGGAGGGATTCAATTTTGAGGGATTTTTTAAATGAACATTTTAGTTTTGGGTAATGGCGGTCGTGAACATGCATTGGCATGGAAAATCGCACAAGATGAAAAAGTTGCTAAAGTTTTTGTTGCACCAGGCAACGCAGGTACAGCAACCGAAGCTAAATGTGAAAACATCAATTTAAGCATTTTAGACAATGCGGCGATTATCGACTTTGTAAAAAACAATGCGGTAGATTTAATCGTGGTTGGTCCTGAAGCACCGCTGGTCAATGGTGTGGTGGATGCTTGCCGTGAAGCAGGTTTAAAAATCTGGGGTCCAACTAAGTTTGCGGCACAGCTTGAAGGCTCTAAAGCATTTGCCAAGCATTTCTTAAAACGCCACAACATTCCAACTGCATTCTATGACGTATTCACTGAAGTTGATGCAGCCAAAGCCTTTGTTGAAAAAAATGGTGCGCCGATTGTGATCAAGGCGGATGGTCTTGCTGCAGGTAAAGGCGTAATCGTGGCGATGACCAACGAAGAAGCATTTGCAGCCATTGATGACATGCTGGCAGGCAACAAATTTGGTGATGCCGGTTCTCGCGTAGTCATCGAAGAATTCCTTGCAGGTGAAGAAGCATCATTCATTTGTATGATTGATGGCGACAACATCTTGCCAATGGCCACTTCTCAAGACCATAAACGTATTTTTGAAGGCGACCAAGGTCCAAACACAGGCGGTATGGGTGCCTACTCTCCTGCGCCTGTGGTGACTGCAGACGTATTTGAGCGCGTGATGAAAGAAGTAATGCGCCCAACCGTTGACGGTATGAAAGCAGATGGTCACGTATACACCGGTTTCTTGTACGCTGGCTTGATGATTGATGAACAAGGTCAACCAAAGGTAATCGAGTTTAACTGTCGTTTCGGTGATCCTGAAACTCAACCGATCATGATGCGTTTAAAATCATCTTTGGTTGATCTGGTTGAGGCTGGTATTGCAGGTAACTTGCCAGCAGAAGCTGAATGGGATGAGCGTAAGACTGTCGGTATTGTTTTAGCATCTAAAGGCTACCCAGAAACGTCTAGCAATGGCGATGTGATTTCTGGTCTAAACACCGAAATGACCGATGCCAAAGTGTTCCATGCCGGTACTAAAGCCAATGAAAATGGTGAGATTGTCACTGCTGGTGGTCGTGTACTTTGCGTAACTGCACTAGGCAACACCATTGGTGAAGCACAAGCAAAAGCTTTAGAACTTTGCCAAAAAGTAACCTTCGACGGCGTTCAATATCGTAAAGATATTGGTTACCGTGCGATTGCGCGTGAAAATGCTTAATTCTCTCTTAGATTGATTAAGTAAAAAAACCCCGCTGAGTGCGGGGTTTTTTATGCTTCTAAATTTTCCCTCTCCTCTCAGGAGAGGGTCAGGGAGAGGTGAAAACCCTCACCCTAAAGGCAGAAGGGATTTCATGTCTTATCTCATTACGGAAATTATCATTCTTTTCTTGATAAATGCATTTATGATGCATCAAGAGCTTATTAATCGTTTTAACATGAAAATCCACCTGCAAACCCCTCGCCTGATCCTCCGCCAATGGCAAGACAGCGACGCTGCCCCATTTATCCAAATGTGTGCCGACCCTGAAGTCATGCGTTATTTCCTCAATCCCTTGACCGAGCAGCAAAGTCTGGCTTTTATGCAACGCATCCAGAATTTTATTGCCACACACGGCTGGGGCCTGTTTGCTGTCGAACTAAAAAGTAGCGGTGAATTTATCGGGTTTATTGGTTTACATCAGCATCTAGAACACTATGATTTTGCCCCATGTATTGAAATTGGCTGGCGACTAGCCAAGCAATACTGGCACAACGGTTATGCCACCGAAGGCTCAAAAGCCGTACTGGATTATGCTTTTCGTGAGCTACAGCTGGACAACGTAGTTTCCTTTACTACCGTGCTCAACACGCCCTCGGAAAAAGTCATGCAAAAAATTGGCTTAAGCAAAGTCAAAACCTTTGCGCATCCGCTGGTGCCGGCAGATCATCCTTTACTCATGCATGTGCTCTATCAAATTGATCGCCAAAGCTATCTGCAAGCGCATTAAAAATCTCAAGTTTGGATGAAAACTGTCATAGGATTGAAGGAAATAATCATTATAAAGATCTATCATCCTACCCCATCTGTGCTATATCTATTTTTACGATTTAGATTGGATAATTTTTTATATAAACATCTATAAGATTTTTTCATAGATTTAGCCCTTTCAATTCAAAATAGTAAATTGATTTATTTATTCTTTTCTTATTTTATGAACTTTACTTATGCAGGAATACGGCTAAAGGTCTAGTTTCTATACACTATTTTGTATATCAATTTATTGTTATGATGTAGGCCATTTTTTCGCTATCTTCTAAAAATAAAGTTTTCAATTACATGGCTTTAAGCGTTTTTAAAGTCAATTGAAAAATACAGCAGATAGCTAAAAGCCTAAACGAATTCGCGCACTGGACGGACTTGAATCTCGCCTCTTTCGGCTCAAGTGAAATCCCGGCGCTTAAAATTATCAATAAAGTAACAGCTTGGCTGCTTCACTTTATTTGGGATGGACACATGAAAAAGTTCCTTGGCCTGGTTCTAGGTCTTTCTGTTGGTTTAGCTGGCTGTGCAAAACAGGAAACGCCGGCAACTGACGCCGCACAAACTGATGCTGCAACTGTACAAACCGTCACCATGGCATCTACCGGTTCCGATGCTGACATCTGGCGCTATATTGCGACTTTGCCTGAAACTGAAGCGGCGGGTATCAAGCTGGAAGTGAAAAACTTCACCGATTACGTTTCAATGAACACCGCTGTGGCAAACAACGAAATTGATGTGAACGCATTCCAGTCTTATGCTTATCTGGTGGCTTACAATGCCAACAATGAGCAGAAGATTGCGCCGGTTTCGACCACCTATCTTGAGCCAATGGGTATTTACTCAAGCAAAGTGAAAAAAGTGGAAGAGTTCCAGAACGGCGCGACCATTGCTATTCCGAATGATGCAGCCAATGAAGCGCGTGCCCTGCTGTTATTGCAATCTGCAGGTCTGATCAAGCTGAAAGCAGGCTTCTCTCCTGCAACGGGCACTCCAAATGACATTACTGAAAATGCCAAAGCAATTGTGATCAAGCCAATTCAAATGGCGACTGCAGTTCGTGTTAAAGATGAAGTGGATGCCATTGTGCTAGGCAATACCCTAGCGATGGAAGGCGGTTTAAACGTACTGAAAGATTCAATCTTCTACGAACCAATTGACCAGAGCACCAAGCTGAACGTCAACGTATTGGCAGTTGCAGAAGCACGTAAAGATGACCCGATCCTGAAAAAAGTCGGTGAGCTTTATCACACTGAAGCGGTGAAACAGTATGTAGATCAAAACTTCGGTGGCACAAAAGTTGCGGTAAATAAACCTGTCAGCTATTTAACTGAAACCAATTAAGCATATAATGCTGAGTTAACAAACAGGCAAAGTGTACTTTGCCTGTTTTTCATTTTTGTACAGTTTCTTGACGCTATGATCGAATTTAAGAATATTTCCAAACATTATCAGCTTAAAGGCCAGACCATTCGCGCGCTGGATCAGGTCAATCTGCAAATTCCAGATGGCAGTATCTTTGGAATTATTGGTTATAGTGGTGCAGGAAAAAGTACCCTCATTCGTCTGATTAATTTGCTGGAGCGCCCGAATGAAGGTCAGGTAATCATCAATAACACTGACTTTACCGCTTTAAGTGCCAAGGCGCTGCGTCAGGAACGTGCCAATATCGGCATGATTTTCCAGCACTTTAACCTGCTGCAAACTAAAACCGTAGCGGCCAATATTGAAATGCCGATGAAACTGCTCGGCTGGTCGGCGGCAGAGCGTGAAAAACGCCTGAATGAACTGCTTGAATTTATTGATCTAAAACATAAAAAAGATGCCTATCCAGATGAGCTGTCTGGCGGTCAAAAACAGCGGGTCGGGATTGCCCGTGCCCTGGCCAATCATCCTAAAATCTTACTTTGTGATGAAGCCACCAGTGCGCTGGATCCGCAAACCACGCAATCGGTGCTGGAACTGCTAAAAAAAATTAATCGTGAACAAGGCATTACCATTGTCATGGTCACCCATGAAATGGATGTAATTGAATCAGTCTGTGATTATGTGGCCGTTATGGAACATGGCCAGGTGATTGAAACCGGTTCTACCCTGGACATTTTTAGCCAGCCGCAGCATCCAACCACCAAGAATTTTATTCAAACCGTGCTGCAACAGCAGTTACCGGTGAATATTTTAAACAATCTGGAAAACCAGAATCAGCACAGTATTTACTGCCTGAAATTTTTAGGGAAATCGGCGCAGGAAACCGTGATTCAGGCAGTAATTAAACAGTTTGATTTAAGCCTGAATATTTTATTTGCCAACATGACTGAAATTAATGGCGCGGTGATTGGGCAGATGTTTATTCAGTTGCTAGGGGACCCGGCCATTATTCAGCAAGCACTTCAGTTCCTCGAACAAAATGGGGTTCAGGTTGAACAAGCAGGAGTACAAGGATGAGAGATTTAATTGTCCAGTGGCTCACCAGCCTGACCGCGCCGTTCTGGAAAAGCGCCCTGTCGATGGACCAGTTTGTCACAGCCTTACAAGAAACTTTCCACATGGTGTTTTTTGCCATGCTGTTTGGCTGTATCTGGGGCTTTATTCAGGGGATTATCCTGGTCGCTACCCGTCCGGGCGGGATTTTACCAAACCGCACGATTTATCATAGCCTGAACCCGATTGTAAATGCGCTACGTTCCCTGCCGTTTATTATCCTGTTAATTGCCGTTATTCCTTTAACTAAATTTCTAGTTGGCACTTCAATTGGCACCTGGGCTGCGATTGTCCCGCTGACCATTTATGTCGGTCCATATATTGGCCGTCTGGTGGAAACCTCATTGCTGGAAGTCAATGAAGGGATTATTGAATCGGCACAAGCCATGGGTGCGACACCGCTGCAGATTATTTTCAAGTTTATTTTGCCGGAAGCACGTAGCTCGCTGATTCTAAACCTGACCACCGCCACCATCAGCCTGATTGGTGCAACTGCAATGGCCGGTGCCGTCGGTGCCGGTGGTATTGGTGATCTGGCCATTTCTTACGGTTACCAGCGTTTTGATACCAGCGTGGTGATTCTGACCGTCATTGTACTGCTGATTCTGGTGCAAATTGTGCAGATGCTGGGTGAATGGCTGGCTAAACTCAGATAAGGATTCACCTCTCTATTCTCTATCTAAAGCGAGATAGATTACTCGTCCTCAAATCAATCACCCTCTACGGAGGGTTTTATTTTGGCTGTTAATCACCCTCATAGCAGCCCGAAAACGCTGGTTTTCAGCCCATGCAGATTACTGTTCAAGTGATGAGAAACCAATCCGCTACGTTGGTTTACATATCTAAAACTTCGCCATTTCCCCTTAATTTCAAACTGAAAGCCAAAATCCCGTGCTAAAATGTGCAGTGGTTTTTGCAGGGACTGATTTATGCACTTTGTTCATCTTGGTATTCATACTGAATTTTCGATTACAGAATCTATCGTACGTATACCTGATTTAGTCAAAGCCGCAGCCAGTGAAGAAATGCCTGCCCTGGCCATCACCGACCTGTCCAACCTGCATGCCGCCGTCAAATTCTATGGCAAATGTCTGGGCAAAGGCATCAAGCCGATCATGGGTTCGGAAATCCGCCTGAATGATGCCGAACATCGCATGACCTTACTGGCCATGAACAATCATGGCTGGCGTAATCTGACCGAAATCGTGTCGCGCGGTTTTATTGAAGGCCAGCAGCTGGATATTCCCTGCGTACAGAAAGACTGGGTCTTGGAGCAGCATGACGATTTAATCGCCCTGCTCGGCATTCACTCCGATGTCGGTAAAATGCTCTGTACCTCTAACCCGCAAAAAGCCGAACCTTTACTTGAAGAATGGATTGCCAAGTTTGGAAACCGGGTTTATCTGGCCCTGACCCGCACCAATCGCCCGAATGAAGAAGACTTCATTTATGAAGCGGTACAGCTGGCGAAAAAATATAATATTGGCGTGGTGGCACATAATGATGTGCACTTCATCAGCCGTGAAGATTTTGAAGCGCATGAAGCGCGCGTCTGTATTGCCGATGGTTATGTTTTGGGCGATAGCCGCCGACCAAAAAACTACAGCCCGGAGCAGTATTTTAAAACCGCTGCAGAAATGACCGAGCTGTTTGCCGACATTCCGTCTGCCATTGAAAACACCTATCACATTGCCAAGCGCTGTAATGTGACGCTGCAACTGGGCAAATACTTCCTGCCGGATTACCCGATTCCGGAAGGCCATACCATTGAAACCTTCTTTGCGCATTTATCCAAGGAAGGTCTGGAAGAGCGCCTGAACCATCTTTATCCGGTAGCGCAGCGCGATGAAGACTGGCCTGAAATCCGCAAACCGTATGATGAGCGGATTGAATACGAAATTAATATTATTAACTCGATGGGATTCCCGGGTTACTTTCTGATCGTGATGGACTTCATTCAGTGGTCGAAGAATAACGGCGTGCCGGTCGGTCCGGGTCGTGGTTCGGGTGCCGGCTCGCTGGTGGCGTACAGTTTAAAAATTACCGATCTGGATCCGCTGCGCTATGAACTGCTGTTCGAACGTTTCCTGAACCCGGAACGTGTCTCGATGCCCGACTTTGACGTCGACTTCTGTATTGCCGGCCGTGACCGCGTGATTGACTACGTGGCCCGTACCTATGGCCGTGATGCAGTATCGCAGATTGCCACCTTCGGTACCATGGCCGCTAAAGGCGCGATTCGTGACGTGGCCCGGGTTTTGGGTAAATCTTATGGTCTGGCCGACCGTATTTCCAAAATGATTCCGACCAAACCTTTGGGTCTGAGTCTGGAAGAGTCGCTGGCGGCTGAACCGCAGTTAAAAGATATTGTCACCAATCCGGGTAACCCGGACTATGACGATGCTTCTGAAATCTGGGAAATGGCATTAAAGCTCGAAGGCATTACCCGAAATACCGGTAAACACGCCGGTGGTGTGGTCATTGCACCGACCAAAATTACCGACTTCTCTGCAGTGCTGTGCGATGCCGATGGCACCGGCCGGGTGGCCCAGTACGATAAAGATGACGTTGAAGCCGCTGGTCTGGTCAAGTTCGACTTCCTGGGGCTGCGTAACCTGACCGTAATTGAAGATGCGGTGCAGAATATCAATAAACGGGTTAAACCCGAGATCCCGCTGGATATTGCGCATATTCCGCTGGATGACAAAGATGCCTATTTGGTCTTTGCCAATGCTAATACTACTGCGGTATTCCAGTTTGAATCCGTGGGCATGAAAAAGATGCTGAAAGAAGCACGCCCAAGCAAGTTTGAAGAAATTATTGCCTTCGTATCTTTGTATCGTCCGGGTCCAATGGACCTGATTCCGGACTTTATTCACCGTATGCATGGCGGTGAATTTGAATACCTGCATCCGCTGCTTGAAGGCGTACTGGAACCAACTTACGGGATTATGGTGTATCAGGAACAGGTGATGCAGGCCGCGCAGTACTGTGCCGGTTATACGCTTGGTGGTGCAGACTTGCTGCGCCGTGCCATGGGTAAGAAAAAACCCGAAGAAATGGTCAAGCAGCGTAAAATCTTTATTGAAGGTGCAGCCCAAAAAGACATTGATGAAGCCACCGCCAACCATATTTTCGACTATATGGAAAAGTTCGCCGGCTATGGTTTTAACAAATCACACGCCGCTGCCTATGCGTTAGTGGCCTACCAGACCGCCTGGCTCAAAGCCCATTATCCAGCCGAGTTCCTGGCTGCCGTCATGTCCTCGGAAATGCAGAACACCGATAACGTGGTGTTCCTGATTGATGACTGCCGTCACAATGGTCTGGAAGTATTACCACCGTCGGTGAATATGTCGCTGTATCATTTCCATGCCACCGATGACAAAACCATTGTGTATGGTTTAGGCGCAATTAAAGGCGTGGGTGAACAGGCCATGCAATCGGTGATTGATTCGCGTATCCAGCAAGGACCATATAAAGACCTGTTTGATTTCTGTCACCGGATTGACCTGAAAAAAATCAATAAACGCACCTTAGAGGCCCTGATTCGTGCCGGTGCGCTAGACTGTTTAGGCATTGAACGTTCCAGCCTGATGGTGCAGTTACCGGAAGCGGTGCAAGCTGCAGAACAGGCCCGTTCTAACCGTGAAACCGGGATTATGGACCTGTTTGGTGAAGTCGAAGAAGTGCAGCGCAAACCGGCCAAACCGGTTAAACCGTGGTCCGATGAAGTCCGCTTAAAAGGTGAAAAAGATACTTTAGGCCTGTACCTGACCGGCCACCCGATTGATGTATACCGGGCTGAGCTGAAATCCTTTATTCCGGCGCGAATTAATGAACTGAGTCCGACCCGCCGTGGGGTCACCACAGTCTTTGCCGGACTGGTGCTGGATGTGGCCAACTTCCCGAACCGGGTGGTGGTGACCTTAGATGATGGCACCGCACGAATTGAAGTATCAGCCAATCACGAGCGTTTCCAGCGCTTTAAAGACATCATCCAGGTTGAAAAAGTGGTGGTGATTGAAGGCGAAATTTATGAGCGCGAAGGTTTTGACCGTCCAATGGGGCGTCTGACCAAAGCCTTTAGCCTGAATGAAATCCGTCAGAAACGGGCTAACAGTATCAAGATTACGCTATCTGCCGAACATGACAGTAAAACGCTGAGTCGTGATGTACAGCAGATTTTGATGCCGTATACCAATATTGATATGAGCACGCATATTCCTGTGATTCTGTATGTAGATTATGGTTATGCCACTGCTGAACTGCATTTAGGCGTGCAATGGAAAGTCGCGCCAATGGATGAACTGCTGATCAAGCTACGTGATTATTTTGGTAAAGATGCGCTGCATATTGAATATCAGGTGAAATCTAAAGCCGCCCAAGCGGTGGCGCATGAGCCCAAGCCTGCCCACGTTCCGGCACCTCCAGCGGACATGAGCATGGATGATGCGCTCGATTTATATCAGGCCGAAATGGGTCAATATTCTTAATTTAAAATTTTCTTTATTCTGGACCTTGTATGAGTCAAGTCGACAATGCTGCCTTGTCAGCACATCTCTCCCATGTGCGTATTGTCATGGTCAATACCACTCTGCCCGCCAATATCGGCAGCGCCTTACGCGCCATGAAAACCATGGGCCTGTCCAAACTGGTGCTGGTCGCACCGAAGACCTATCCGCATCCGGATATTGACGCACTGGCGGCCGGTGCCACCGATCTGATTGAACAGATTGAAATTGTCGACACCCTGGAACAGGCCATTCAGGACTGTCATCTGGTGTTTGGTACCAGTGCGCGCAGCCGCACCATTCCCTGGCCGCTGCTGGATGTCCGCCCGGCTGCGGAAAAAGCCATGCAGGCCGTCACGGCATCGCATCAGGAAATTGCGGTGATTTTTGGCCGTGAAGATCGTGGTCTGACCAATGAAGAACTGGCCCTAGCCAATTACCATGTCACCATTCCGGTGAATAGCGATTACGGCGTGTTAAACGTGGCCCAGGCCATTCAGATTATCTGTTATGAAATGCGGATGGCAGCCATGGCCCGGGTAGAACAGCAGCCAGACCCTAAAGCCACCATGCAAGTTCTTGATGGCATTGAAATGGAATGGGATGAACCTTTAGTGACCCATGCCCAGATGGAACAGTTCTATCCGCATATTGAAAAAATGCTGGCCGAGATTGAATTTATGGATCCGAAAAATCCAAGATTATTACCTTTGCGCTTGCGTCGGCTTTTTGGACGTATACAATTAGATCGTATGGAATATCACTTATTACGTGGCATTTTTAGTCGCGTACAGGCATTGAATAACGGTTCATGGAAAAAATCATCAACAACATCGACACAGGACGAGGATCAAGATAATGCTTAAACAGCTCAAAGAAGATATACAAGCTGTCTTTGCGCGCGATCCTGCTGCACGCAATACCTTGGAAGTCTTAACTACCTATCCCGGCATTCATGCCCTGATCATGCATCGGGTTGCACATGAACTCTGGAACAAAGACTGCAAGGGTTCGGCGCGCCTGCTGTCTTCATTTAGCCGCTTTGCCACCGGTATTGAAATTCATCCGGGCGCGAAAATTGGTCGCCGTTTCTTTATTGACCACGGTATGGGTGTGGTGATTGGTGAAACAGCCGAAATTGGCGATGATGTGACCCTGTATCATGGCGTGACCCTTGGGGGGACCACCTGGAACAAAGGCAAACGTCACCCGACTTTAGAAGATGGCGTGATTGTTGGTGCTGGCGCGAAAATTCTCGGGCCATTTACCGTGGGTAAAAATGCCAAAGTCGGTTCCAATGCAGTGGTGACCAAAGCGGTACCGGCCAATACCACCGCGGTCGGCAATCCGGCGCGTTTTATTACCAAAGATCAGCCGAAAGATGAAGCCGAAGCACGTCGCCGTGACTATGCTGAAAGCATCGGTTTCCAGCCCTATGCGGCCACCCAGGATCAGTCCGATCCGATTCTAGACGGCATGCGGGTCTTGCTAGACCGTATTCAGCACAATGAAAAACGCATGAATACCTTATGCCAGCGTCTGTCTTTACTCGACCCAAGCTTTAAAAAGCAGCAGCAAAACGAACAGCCGTTTAGTGCTGAAGAATTAAAAATTATTGAAGATGTGCGCCGTGAATGTGAAGCACAAAGCAGCCAGTCCAAAGCTTAACAACACGGTAACAGCAAACTTCTTGCCTTCTCTTGCATGTTCGTCACAGATTTTTTAGACTGACGAACATGCTCAGCCATTTTAAAATAAATTAACGGATGAATATTATGACGCTTAAGCCTTTGGCATTTGCTCTGATTGCGACCACTTTAGTTTCAGCCTGTTCCACTGCACCAAAACAACAAAACCCAGCCAATGCACCAATTGTGTTTACCGAGCCTGATCTGACCCCTCCATTTTATGCTTTAAATCCGTTTAATTATGATGCACCTCCTCCATTTGAACTGAACCTGCAACAGGCTGCGGCCCAGCCAGTGACTAAAATGGAAGTAACTGCCCCGGATAATCCATCGAAAAAAATTACTTTAGACACCAACCGTCTGATTATTCCGACCATCAACAACAACCAGCGCAGCTTGAAGTTTGCGGTGCTGGCCGGTGAAAATGAAATTGACATCACCGAAATTGATGACTTTTTACAGATGGTCGAAGGTAAAGCACGTCACTATCCACCACGTTTTACTGACCGTCAGGAACGCCGCGGTTTTGAAGCTAAACTCAAAGAAGTCACCCAACAACTGGACAGCTTGGCGGTACAGGAAAATGCCTCTTTTGATGTGCTGATTCGTGCCTTTAAAGCCAGCGTAATGGCACGTAACCTGGACTTAGGTTCAATTTATACCACCCGTTCTCTGGCTTATGCACAGCGCATCCTGAAAATTAACAAGGAAGATGCCGAAGCCAATTTCTGGTTTGGTTTTGCCCTGTCTGAAGGTGGCGGTCATCGTGAAGCAATTTCTTATTTAGATAAAGCCATGAAAGCCGGCGTACAGGAAGCCTATCTGGCTGCTGCCAACAACTATATTGCTTTAGAGCAAAAGAAAAATGCGGTACAGACCTTGAAAAACTACAAGATCAAGTATCCGCAAGAAGCAGCTGTGGCAGACCGTTTAATTACTGAAATTGAAAAACAGGGCCGCTGGAATGTCTGGCAAATCATGACACCGAAGGCTTAAGCCCGGTGCAAGAAAAAATAGGTCATGTTATATGGCCTATTTTTTTGTCAATTGAAAAAACCAAGAAATTCAGTATGATTAAAAAAAACTTATAAAATACGATGCGAATTCACATGACCACTATGACGTATAAGATGATGCTGGCCACCGCGCTCAGCAGTTCCATTCTCGTTGGCTGCCAAACGGTCAGTGTTAAACAGCAAGCATTAAATGTCAGCATTGCCAACGAACGGGAAAGTATTTTATCTCGTGACCGCTTGAGCGAGGCCAGCCTCAATGTCTTGTCCATGACTGGCCGTGAAGCGCAAATCTGTACCGAAAACCCGAAACAGTGTATTGATGAACTGAAGCAGATTCCGGAAATTCTGGATGAACAGCTGCTGTCCACTGCCAGCGAAGTTTATCTGGCCAAAGCCATGCAACTGGCCGATTCCTCCAATTGTAAAATCGGGATTTTAAGCAAACACCAGTCTGAAGAAAAACAGCAATTACAGCAGCAGAACTATCAAAAATGCCTCGACCAGCAGCTGTTTATGCTGGATAAAAGTATCCGTTATAGCTATGCCTATATGTTCAAGACCGAACGGGCGCCACAAGACCGGATTTTTGACAACCGTCAGGTACAAATCCGCGACTTTTATAATCAGGCCATTGCCAAACTGGTGTCCAGCTATACCCTGCGCTATCAACCAGATGTAGTGGCCAGCCAGATTCAGGTCGGTGAAAGCACCTATCATATTGATTTCAATTATTTTCCAACCTTAAAACAGCAAAAAATCGAGCAGTTAAGAGCCACCTATGACCTGAACTTTTCAGGCTTGCGCTCCATTACCCGTCGTGATGGTTTTGGCTCGGAATTTCTGGTCATTCTGCCGGAGCAGCGCGCAGATCAGCCAGAGAAAGCCCGTTATATTATTGATCCTTTAAGCCATCGTTATCCAAACAATCAGAATCCGAATATCCATCAGGCCCGTTATCTGGCGGCAACCCTGGTGGCTGAACCGCAGCAGTTTGGCAATGTAGAGGATATCCTGAACAAAGATTTTCGCCTGCGCGCCTATGATCCCTATAAATATGAACAGGCCCGCATTGCCAATAAAAACTATCCGCTGGCGGCTAATTTTTCTGCGCCTTATGGACTGTGGCTGGCGGAAAATAATCTGCTGAAATCGGCTTATCTGTCACTGATTGACCGTGATGACAAGCTGGCCATGCCGCATTTATATTTTCTGGAACCATATAATCCGAATAAAAAAGTGCTGGTTTTGGTGCATGGTCTGGCCAGTAGTCCGGAAGCCTGGATTCGCTTAACCAACGATATTATGGGTGATCCAGTGTTACGCGAGCATTATCAGGTCTGGCAGGTGTTTTATTCGACCAATATGCCAATTATTGAAAGCCGTTTCCAGATTCATGCTCTATTGACCCAAGCCTTCCAGCAGGTCAATCCCAAAGCCGCGGCGAAAAAAGATGCGGTGCTGGTCGGCCACAGTATGGGCGGGATTATTGCCCGACTCCTGGTCAGTGATGCCGATGTGTCCAAAGAAGCCCTGTCGATGATGAGTGGCCGACAACTGGCCAAATACCGCCGTATTCCCGTGATTCAGCAGCGCCTGATTATGCAGGATATTCCTAACTTTAACCGGGCAATTTTCTTGGCCGCTCCGCACCGCGGCACCGAATATGCCGATCGCTGGTTTACCAAAGTGGCGCGTAAAATTATCCGTTTACCGGGGGCATTTTTAAATGCGGCCACCGATTCATTGTTAAATGAAGACCCGAGCCTGAAAGATCTGGTCAATGAGCTGGATAAAGGCCTGATTCAAAATGGCCCGAGCGATTTAAGCCATCAGTCCAAATTTATTGCCTTAACTCAAGATATTCAGCCACGTAAAGGACTGAAATATCATAGTATTATGGGCAATACCAGTCAGAGTAACGACCCTGCTCTCATCACCGATGATATTGTGGCCTATGAAAGTGCGCATCTGAAACAGGCCCAGTCTGAAAAAATTATTACCGGCGGCCACTCGATTCAGGAAACTCCAGAAGCAGTGTTGGAACTGCGCCGGATTTTACGCTTACACTTGCAGGAGCTGGGTTTATATAAACCTTAACCTGCCAATAAAAAACCGAAGCCTTCAACCGCTTCGGTTTTTTTATCTCTGGAAGATGGCTACATATTGCTATGTATTAAAGTGTGGCAGGAGGCAAACCGGCATAAGCCTGCAGCAACAGCTGCTTTAATTCATCATCGTCATATTCACGCGGATTATAATACGGCGAATCACAAATCATCCGGGCAATGTCCGCCGGGGCGTGTTCCGGTAACCCTAAGTCTTTTAAAGCCAGAGGAATCTGCAGGCGCTGGTTTAATTGATAGATAAAACGGCCCAGCTCCTCCCGACTGTCAACACCCAGTGCAGCGGCCAGTTGATCCATCGCCTGTACATCGGCATGGCGGTTATAGTGCACCGAATAGGCCAGCATAATCGCGTGGGTTTGCGCATGAGGCAGGTTAAAGGTGCCCCCTAGGCTATGACAGATTTTATGGTGAATCGCCATACCGACCGAACCCAGACAAATCCCAGCCAGCCACGCGCCATAGCTGACCTGTTCACGCAGTTGAATATCGTTCGGATGCTGTACCAGTTCCGGTAAAGCGGTGGCCAGACAGCGAATCGCCTCCAGCGCCATCAGGCTAATCACCGGATTTTTATTTTCTGCATACAAAGCCTCCACCGCATGCGCCATGGCATTCATGCCCGAACAGGCAGAAATCTCTGCCGGCAGATTCAGGTTAAGCGCTGGATCATAAATCACGATTTTCGGTAACACCTGTGCAGCTTTGCCGGTGGTTTTCAGCTGATTTTCCGTAATACCATATACCGGGGTCATTTCACTGCCCGCATAGGTGGTCGGAATTGCCACAATTGGCAGATGGGTGTCCAGTGCAATGGCTTTGGCTAAACCAATAGCCGAACCGCCACCCAAAGCCAGACAGCAATCCACCTGTAATTCTTGGGCGGCCTGAATCGCCTGCCGTGCCACCTCTGCCGGCACGTGCATTACCGCATGAGCATAAACCGTAACGGTCAAATCACCAAGTTGCCGGGCCAGCTGCTCAGCGGCCTTCTGCTGGCCGGGCGTGGCAATCAGCAGAATCTTGTGATAACCGGCCTGCTTGAGAATATCCTGCGTGCGCTTGGCTTCCCCCGCACCAAAATACACCTGTACTGGCAAAGCCTGATAATAGAATTTGGGCATCATGGGCTCATCTTCATGTTGTTCTTTACCCCAGTATAGAGTGCCTCTCCTGCTGCTTCGAGCGCATTGCTGCAACGCTGCTTTCCATATTTCCTGGTCTTCTCTGCTGCAATCTTCATCAGCTGTATTGCTCGCTTAATTTTCTCCGCCATAAGCTGCTCAGTTTCAGCACAGATTTTCCAGAATCGGTTTTTTCCGCCTAGCTAAATTTGTTAAGATGAAGCGCTTGTTGGGTCGTCAACAGCATCGACGTGCAGGATTTAAACACGATGTTTTACCTGCTCCAGCTGGCCCAAATGACATCCACGCGGTGAAAGCCATTCCAACACCCATGCGTTAATTGAAGGAACTGAATGTACATGAACATGCAAGAAATTGTGGCTGACTTATCTTCGCATACCCCGATGATGCAACAATATTTAAAAGTGAAGATGCAACATCCACATTCTTTAATGTTTTATCGAATGGGTGATTTCTACGAATTATTTTTTGATGATGCGCACAAGGCGGCCAAACTGTTAGGCATTACCCTGACCCATCGCGGTAAGGCCAATGGCCAGCCAATTCCGATGGCCGGCGTGCCCTATCATTCTGCCGAAGGTTATCTGGCGCGACTAGTCAAAAAAGGCGAAACCGTGGTGATCTGCGAGCAAATTGGCGAGGTAACTGGCAAAGGCCCGGTGGAACGTGGCGTAGTACGGATTATTACCCCCGGCACACTCACCGACGATGCCCTGCTCAACAGCTATCAATCTTCCAACCTGGTCGCGCTCTGTTTACAGCAGAACCAGATCGGGATTGCACTGCTAGATTTAAGTGCCGGTATTTTCAAGGTCCAGCAGCAGGAGTATCAACCGGAACAGCTGGCGATTGAACTGTCGCGTCTCATGCCAAGCGAAATTGTGGTCGATGAAGATATTGTCGATCCGAATATCATCGAGTCTGTTAAAAAACAGCTGGATTGCCCGGTTACCAAACGTCCAAATGTCGATTTTAACCTGAATAATGCCCAGAAAACCCTGTGTGACCAGCTAGGCGTAGCTACCCTATCTGGCTTTGGGATTGATCATTTGCCTTTGGCCAAAGCCGCCGCCGCCGCCTTGATTCACTATGCCAAAGAAACCCAAAGAACGGCGTTGCCGCATATCCGCTCGATTCAGCTGGAACAAAGTAGCGATTTTATTGCGCTAGACCCGGTGACCCGGCGTAATCTGGAACTGATTGAACCTTTATTTGAACACGGCACCTCACTGTTTCAGCTGATTAATGACTGCCAGACCGCGATGGGTGGTCGTCTACTTAGCCGCACCTTAATGCAACCGCTACGTGATACCGCACTGCTGGATGCAAGGCTGGATGCGACCGAAGCGATTTTAACCGGTTATCACGATGCACCAATTCGTCTGGTACTGAAAGAAATTAGTGATATTGAACGTGTGCTGAGCCGGGTCGCTTTAGGCAGTGCGCGCCCACGTGATCTGGTGCAGCTGCGTCAGGCCTGTGCCCAGATTCCGTATTTACGTCATGCCGTGCAGCCGATTGTCAGTGCCGGCCAATCCAAATATTTACAACAGCTGAATGAAGAACTGGGCGATTTTCAGGGCCTTTACCAGCGTTTAATGGCGGCCATTGTGGAACAGCCACCGGTGTTGCTGCGTGATGGTAATGTCATTGCCGAAGGCTTTGACAGCGAGCTGGATGAGTTACGTCAAATCCGTGATCATGCCGGTCAGTTCCTGATTGATCTGGAAATTCAGGAGCGTGAACGTACTGGCATCAACACGCTTAAAATTGGCTATAACCGCGTTAGTGGCTACTATATTGAACTGTCCCGTGCGCAGGCCGAACAGGCACCGGAGCATTATATCCGTCGTCAGACCTTAAAAAATGCCGAGCGTTATATCACCCCGGAACTGAAAAGTTTTGAAGATAAGGTATTGTCGAGTGAATCACGCGCGCTGGCACGGGAAAAAATGCTGTTTGAAATGCTGCTGGATGAGCTGCGTCAGGACATTGGCAATTTGCAGATGATGAGCAGCGCCATTGCCCAGATTGATGTGCTGGCCAACTTTGCCCATCAGGCCCGCCTGAAAAACTGGACCCGTCCGGAATTTTCACCGGAAATTGGAGTCAAGATTGTCGCCGGCCGTCATCCAGTGGTGGAAGCCTTGAGCAAAACCGCATTTACCCCAAATGACACCACACTGGATTTTAACCATCGTATGGCAATTATTACCGGGCCGAATATGGGCGGTAAATCGACCTTTATGCGCCAGACCGCACTAATTGCCCTGCTTGGCTATTGTGGCAGTTATGTGCCGGCTCAAGCTGCGGTGCTAGGTCCGATTGACCGGATTTTCACCCGGATTGGTTCGGCCGATGACCTGTCTACCGGTAAATCAACCTTTATGGTGGAAATGACCGAAACCTCGCAAATTCTGCATCATGCCACCAATCAGTCACTGGTGCTGATGGATGAAGTCGGCCGTGGCACCAGTACCTATGATGGCCTGTCCCTGGCCTGGGCCTGTGTGCTGGATTTAACCAAACGGATCAAATGCTTATGCCTGTTCGCTACGCATTATTTCGAGCTGACCGAGCTAGGCAAAGAATCAGGTATTGATAATTATCATGTTACGGCCAAAGAACTCAATGGCAACCTGATTTTACTGCATAAAGTCCAGCAGGGTCCGGCCAGCCAGAGTCATGGTTTGCAGGTGGCCAAACTGGCCGGTATTCCTGCCAATGTGATTAAAGAAGCACAAAATCGCCTGAAGATTCTGGAAAAGCAGTCACATCAGTCGGTACAAAAATCGGTCCAGCATGATTTATTCAGTGAACCGGTGGTAGAAACTGAAGTGATTGAACGGATTGTCGAAGTTGAAAAACCATCACCGGCCCTCGAAGCCTTACGCCAGCTGGATGTTGATAATCTCACTCCACGTCAGGCTCTAGAACAATTGTATGCCCTGAAAGAGCAGCTAAACACCTGATTCAAGACTTGAATCTCATATATGGAAAGGCTCTCATTTGAGAGTCTTTTTCATTTATAAGTTTTTTTGATGGTTTTATAGCACTTTTATCAAATTTAGTAGCACTGTCTATATCAAATATCAGTAAAAGCAATTGTTAGTTCACATCATTTTTGCCTAAAATACAGCTTAGTTATTAGAACCATATTTTTAGGTAGCTGTCGCCATGACATTTGTTGTCACTGAAAACTGTATTAAATGTAAATATCAAGACTGTGTAGAAGTATGCCCTGTAGATTGTTTCTATGAAGGTCCAAACTTCCTGGTGATTAACCCGGATGAATGTATCGACTGCGCACTGTGTGAACCTGAGTGTCCAGCCAATGCGATTTTCTCGGAAGATGAGCTACCAGAAGGTCAGGAAATATTTATCGAGCTGAATGCTGAACTGGCAGAAAAATGGCCAAATATCACGCAAATTGGTGAACAACCTGCTGACCGTGAAGAATGGAATGGCAAGCCAGACAAATTACAATACTTAGAAAAGTAATTTTAAAAAGATCAGCAAAAGCTGATCTTTTTTTATACCTAAAACACACATTTGATTGCAATATTTTCAATTTTTACCGAAGCTTTTAGATTAGAATGCTTAGGATTTTAGTAAACGTTTGATTTGCATAATGACGCAATTTCTCAAGGCGATGCTCTCGCTCAGCATCGTGCCCCTGATCATGCTCGGATGTACAACCACACCGCAGAAAGGGAAAACGATTCATTCGCCTGATGGAAAACGGATTTATATCCCACAAGAAAAAATCAGCTATGAACGCAAGGTCGCACCAAAAGTGGTGCCCTATGCCTATAACAGCTGGATTGCCGTGACCGATAACCTGCGCCAGGTCCGCGAATATGAAAAATTCCTGAATGCTGAAGGCGTCGGCAATATTATTCCAAGTTTTGAATTACTGCGCACCGCACGTGACTGGCAAAAATGTGGCCGCTCGCAATACATGGTGCCCAACCGCGAATTATGGCGCAATCAGATTCCAACCTTAAAAGTCTTTAAATATCTGGTTGCCTCCAAAGTCCTGACCGATTTTGAAGTCACTTCAGTCTATCGCGATTTACCGCTGAACCAGTGCGCCGGTGGTGCCAGTTCCTCACGGCATTTATATAATTCCGCTATTGATTTCCGGATTGGGCCGGAATTTCCACAGCCGCAAGATTATGCCTTTATTGAAAATACCAAGTTCAGACTGTGCCAGTTCTGGACCCAGTATGGTCAAAGCCTGAATATGGGCTTGGGACTGTATGCTTCAGGGCAAATCCATATTGATACGCAGGGCTATCGTACCTGGGGACCGGATTTAAGCCGCTATTCGTCAATGTGCTATTACGAATAAATCCGGATCTGAATACGGAGGTGCTGCGGCACCTCTTTTTATGTCTATTAATTCTGCAACTCTCCCGATAAAAATTGCACTCTAGGGGGAAAAGTTTAAAATGCATGCATTGCAACAAAGGTGCCCCCGACTATGAAACAAATGTGGACCGACCTCGACCACTACATCGAAACACATTTAATTCCTGAAGATCCGATTCTGACCCAAACCTTAAAACATACCGATGATCGGGGTTATCCGGATCACCTTGCTGTTGCGCCCAACCAGGGCATGTTGTTACAGATGTTAATTCAGATGAACGGCTGTAAACGTATTCTGGAACTTGGTACCTTTGCTGCCTATAGCACCATGTGGCTGGCGCGTGCCTTGCCGGAAGATGGCTATATTCTGACTATTGAAGGTCGTGATGCACACGCCGCCGTGGCACAGGAAAATATTGATCAGGCCAAGCTGAAACAGACTATTGATTTGCGTGTGGGCCGCGCCGCCGATATTTTAAAAAGCCTGCCAGCTGATACTGCCCCGTTTGACTTTATTTTTATTGATGCGGATAAACAGAGCTATCCGGAATATCTGGAACTGAGCCTGAATCTGTCACGCTCCGGCACCTTAATTTTTCTGGACAATGTAATTCGCGCCGGTGACATCATCAATCCGGACAATCACAAGCCCAGCATTGAAGGCATTCGCGAGATGTTTAAGCTAATGCAGGAGCATCCACGTTTATTGTCTTCAACTGCCTTACAAACGGTAGGCAGCAAAGGGCATGATGGCTTTGCCTTGGCCATCGTTAAATAAGGCCCAAACAGAACAAAAAACACACAAAATAATATTTATTTTATTTTTTATAAACTTACATATACTGTCCATATAGTTATCCACAATAAATGCGGATAACCTTGGACAGTAATTCATCAGATGCGTGTAAGATATTTGGGCTTTATTTCACCACCAGTAACGGCACATTGGAATTCCGGAAAATGGTGGTGGTAATACTGCCTAAGAAAAACTGATGGATTTTGCTGTGGCTAAAGGCCCCAAGCAAAATTAGCTGAATACCATGTTCACGCTGATAATCCAGAATATTCTCCGCCACATCTCCATAACGATATTCCACCACCACATCTAAACCAGCGGCTTTTAAATACTGGGTCGGTTCATTTAATATTTCCGGATGATCACCCACATACAGCAAATGACATTGCAGCAGACGCAGCAAATCACTTTGGGTGATGCGCTTCATGATTTTTAAGCAGGTTGGTGAATATTCATAAGCGAAAATAAAACGGGTTGGCGGCTTAAACTGCTCGCCCACGGTCATAACGGCACAATTGGCCCCGCGGATAAAGTTTTCGACGTTACTGCCCAGGGCTTTATTGCGTTCGGCGGAACGCTCCCCAACCCGGCCGATGACCGCAATATCATCTTCTTGCAAGACATTAAAACTTTGTTCAAGAAAATCGCCTTTTTCCTGAATCTGGGTCGGCACGATATTATATTTTTGCTGCACCATCTCGGAAATATGACGCAGCAGATTATTGCTATATTCCAGCGCAATGTCGCTCTGCTTCTGTTCCAGCTCGGCCAGTTCCTTCAATAACATGGCATTGCTTTCAAAACCAATGACCCCGCTAATTTCACCTAAGTGATAACTGGCCGGATAATAGTCCAGCACCTGTAACAGCACCAGTTCCCGCTGGGTCTGCTTGGCTATCCACGCTGCGGCTTCCGCGAGTGCATTGATACAGGGTGAAGAATCAATACAGGCAATTACTCGTTTCATTGTCGCCTCTCTTGTTGCCTGTCTGCCAGGCTTTCGTTTTAATTGTTATCTAAAACTTAGCATAAGTCCTCAGCGGATGACATGACAAAATGTAAATAAAACACAGACATTTGAAGATAGAGAGCTATGTATGAGATTAATCACGATAACGAATCAAACGTGCCGGATTCCCCGCGACAATGGCCCGGCTTTCAATATCTTTGGTGACCATACTGTGCATGCCGACAACCGCATGGGCGCCAATTTTAATACCATCCTTAACGCCGACATGAGCACCCAGCCAGACATCGCGTTCAATTTCGATGCCCTGCGAACGCACCGGCTGCTGGTAAATCGGCTGAGCCAAATCCATGCCATGATCAAAGGCATATAAATGGCAATAGGCGGCAATACGCACCTGATCGTGAATCTTAATGCCGACCCGGCCACCATCTAGAATACTATGATGATTAATTGCCACTTCACTGCCAATGTCCAACGGGCCATGCAAGGTACAATCTGCGGCAATAAAGGTATTATCCCCAATAATAATTTTACGTCCCGGTTCGGCAAAAATATGTGCCAACGGTGAAATAAAGCAGTTCTCGCCAATTTCTACCGTTTCCATCTCCATCAAATAGGCCTGATAGTCTTTTTGCCAGGCTTCAGCCCATCCCCGATTTTTCGATTTCAGCGACCAGTACAACCATGGCATATAATTCAGCCGATGTTTATGCTGTTCCCGATATTTCAGCAAAGGATCATGTTCAGTCATCTGCTGGCTCCTCCATGACTTTGAGCTGTTCCCGGCCACGGGTAACGTCCTGAATTTTTAAGGCCAAAGGCTCAATCTGATGCACCTGTAATAAGGCATTGACCTGCACGCCATCTGCCCCGTACTGTTCCTGAAACTCGATATTCTGGCTATTCAGTTCATATTGAAAAATGGCCCATTCATTAAACTGGCACTGAAACTCGACTTTTTTCTTTTCAATCAGTTCAATTTTTTCTGCCAGCAGCAGGCATTGCCCGGCACAACCGCCATAGGCACGCACTAGGCCACCGGTGCCAAGTTTAATCCCGCCATACCAGCGATTGACCAGCACCAGCACATTGGTCAGCTCATTGCCCTCAATGGTAGCCAGAATAGGTCGGCCGGCAGTGCCAGAAGGTTCACCATCATCATTAAAACGCACCTGATGGCCAATTTTCCATGCCCAGCATTGATGGGTAGTGGTCAGGTCTTTGTTGGCTTCCAGAAAATCTTTAACCGCCTGTTCGTTTTCTACCGGTACGGCAATGGCCTCAAAACGGCTCTTTTTAATATCTTCTTCAAAGCGAACAAGGGAGGCAATGGTAAATGGCATAACACAGCTAAAATGCAATAATCTCTGAAATTATATCGTGTTTTCAGGCAAGTTTTGGCAATAAAAAAACCTCCCAAACTGGGAGGTTGAGTTGAATTGACGATTAACGCTCGCGTAATGCTTTCTGGGCCTTGTTAAACGGTTTAATCAGATAATCCAGTACGGTTTTAGAACCAGTTTTAATATCAACCGTGGCCACCATTCCGGGGGTAATACTGAACTGCTGGCCAGATTTATTGGTCAGTTTATCGGTATCAGTCCGGATATAGACCCGATAATAAAACTGGTCCTGCTTGACTTCATCACGGATGGTATCCGGTGAAATCACCGTGACCTTACCCTTTAAACCGCCATAAATCGAATAATCATAGGCGGTAATTTTGACCAGTGCTTCCTGGTCTGGGCGAATAAATGCAATATCTCGCGGCGAGATCCGCGCTTCAATTAACAGCTGTTCATCTAAAGGCACAATGGTCATTAACTTGCCATTTTGCGGTACGACCCCGCCAATGGTCATCACATCAATTTCCTTGACCACACCCCGTACCGGCGACTTGAAGACTGTGCGGTTCAAGGTGTCGGACTTGCCACGTACCACCTGTTGCTGGGTCTGTACATCGGTACTGGACTTGGACAGCTCTTCACGCGCTTTGACATAATACTGGTTACGAATATCATTCATCTGGTTACGCAGGTCATTGGCCTCGCGTTTCAGACGCAGCACTTCCACCTCACTGGCCGCACCTTTGGCCACCAAGGGTTCAGTCATACGCAATTCCTGCTCGACCAGCACCAGAGCCTGCCGTAAACCGGCCAGCGATTCTTCTAAGTTGGCCCGGCGCGAATTGTATAAAGCAGTTTCCTGCTGTACCAGTTTTGGCTCTTTCAGCACTTCTTCAGGAAAAACCAGAGGCGTGCCATTTACTTCAGCGCGTAACCGGGCCGAAGTGGCCAAGGAAGATACCAGTAAAGATTCCGATTCACCCACATTAGAAGCAAACCGGGTCGGGTCCAGCTGGGCCAGCACCTGACCCCGATTGACAATTTCCCCTTCACGGACATTCAAGGTGGTGAGAATCCCGCCTTCTAAAGACTGTACCACCTGCTCTTTCGAAGATGGCACCACTTTACCAGTGCCGGTAGATACTTCTTCCAGCTTGAACAGCCAGGCCCAGAGTAGCAAAACTGCCAGTCCAATACAGATAATCCAGATAAACAGACTGGCTTTAGGTAAAGGTGGCTCCAGCTCGGTCACCTGCATTGAACGTTTGCTTAATTGTTCACTCATGACTTCGCTCCTGCCATCTGACGTGGTTGAGATGCAGACTGATTAAGAATCTGATCTCGTGGCCCGTCCATCACAATTTTTCCATCATTGACCACAATAATCCGGTCCACCAGCTCTAACACTGCACGGCGATGGGTGGCCACCACCAAAGTCCGGTGCCCAAGCCACATTTTCAAATGATCAATCAGCTGTTTCTCGGAGACATCATCAATTGCAGCCGTTGGTTCATCCAGCAATAAAATATTCGGCTGACGCAGCAGCAAACGGGCCAGCAACAAGGCCTGTTTCTGGCCACCAGAGAACCCCACACCACCTTCCAGAATCAGATGGTCCAGCCCTTCTTTCTTTTCCTGCACAAAAGCCAGCGCGCCGGTAATTCGAAGTGCCTGCAAAATATCGTCATCATTGGCCAACGGTGCACCCAAGGTCAGGTTTTCCCGCACTGTGCCAAAAAACAGATGTGCATTCTGATTCAAGAGGCCCATATCACGGCGTACATCAGCAGGATCAATCAGGCCCAACTCTACGCCATCGAGTTTAATTTTGCCCTGATTCGGGGTTTGCATGCCGGAAAAAAGCTGCAACAAGGTAGATTTCCCGGCACCATTCCGGCCCAGAATAGCAATTTTTTCACCGGCTTTAATTTCGAGCTTGGCCACCATCAAGGTCGGTTTGGCATCATCTTCGCCATATTTAAAGCTGACCCCGCTTAATTCATAATGACCATTTAACACCGGACGATGAATTAAGTGGCTATGTTCCGGCTGATCAACCGGTTTTTTCATTAATTCATCCAGTCCCTGTTTCGCCACTTTGGCCTGTTGCAAACGGCCCAGCACGCCGGCAATCTGTGAAATTGGCACCAGCATCCGTGAAGATAAAATTGAACAAGCCACCAGAGCACCGGTGGTCATTTCCCCATCCATCACCGCAAAACAGCCCACCAGCACCACAATCGCAAAGGTCAGCCCCTGAATTTTCTGGGTCCAGGCGGTCATGACACCGACAATTTTACGCTGACGCATGGCAATATCGGCGGAGACTTCATTCATATGATTCCACTGGTTCTGGAAGCGGGCTTCGGCGCGTAATAACTTGATGTCTTCAATGCCCTGTACCGATTCCACCAGCATGGCATTGCGGATTGCGCCTTCACGCATCCCCTCGTTGGCCAGTTTAGCCAGAGGCTTTTGCGCCAGAATGCCCGGAATAATCATGAGCGGTACCACAATCAGCATCACCCAGAACAGGTTCCCACCAATCACCCAGAACACGCCAAGGAACAGCAGGAAGAAAGGCAAATCAGCGATTGCAGAAATGGTGGTCGACGTCACCAGTTCACGCACCCCTTCTAGTTCACGGATTTGTGAAATAAAGGTCCCGGTCGATTTGGAGCGTTCACTGTTTTTAATCCGTAGCGCATGTCCATATACCCGATCTGAAATACGCAGATCAGCGCGCTTGCCGATAATATCGGAGAGGTAAATCCGTGCGACCCTTAAACTAAACTCGAAAATGGCCGCAATCAGCACCCCGCCTGCCAATACCCACAAGGTTGGAACCGATTGCGCCGGAATTACCCGGTCATAGACATTCATCGAAAACAGGATGGTGGCCAGTGCCAGAATATTGGCCATCAGGGAGGCAAACATTACATCGATATAACGTTTCCAGTCCCGTAGCACAATTGACCAGAACCAGTTATCTTCATAGGGTTTGACATATTCATCTACCCGCGCATCGGGAACCGATTTTTCCGGGCGCAGGATATAGACATGCCACACATGCTCCGCCAAAGTATCGCTGGCCAGCGTTTGTGATAAACCCTGATCGCCACTGAACTGAATGCTCAGGTTGCCTTCGGCATCGACCTTGTCAATTACGCCTACCTGACCATCCTGGAATTCAACCAGTACCGGCAAACGCCAGGGATTGATCACTTCGGCGCTAAAGTCGGTTTTGCGCAGACTTAGGCCCACCTGACGGGCGATCAGATTTAAAATATCATCAATGTTCTGGTTCGGATTCCAGTCCAGCTGCAAGCGGATACGTTCTGCGGATGGTTCAATCCGGTAATGCTTGGCAATGCTCAGCACTGCTTGAAGCCACGGTTGATAATTTATTTTAGTACTCATGGCTGAACTTCAAGCCCCTGAATGGATATATGGTTTAAATCATAAATATCGCGTGTCCGTCCGGTAATGGAGATATAGCGCGCAATGGCGGCATAAATATCAAAACGCGTATTTTCAATTTCCTGGGCGGCACTATGAATTGCCTGTTCGGCATTCAGTAAATCGACAGCTGAGCGCGTGCCTAATTTATATTGTTCCTGATACAGCTCTTTGGTCTGGATGGTGGTAGCCTGACGCTTGACCAGAATATTCATCTGGCGCTGCTTGTTCTGGATTTCTTCACGCAGCATACGGGTTTCATCCAGCACCTCTAGATACACACTATTGACCCGTGCCTTGGCCGCTTCTTCTGCATAACTGGCCGCCCGGGTTTGTGACGCAATTGCGCCGCCCTGATAAAAGTTGCTATTGGCTTCCAGCATGATCGAATTATAGAGGCCATCATCTTCATTGTTATTCGGATTACGACCATTGATGGCCTGACTTATAGAACCTTTCACATTTAAAGTGGGATAAGCACTTAAACGTGATTGCTGCTTGCGTAATTTGGCCACTTTAACTTCAGCCTGAGCAGCGATTAGTCCGGGAATCTGCTGAAAAACCGGCTCTGAATATAATTGCGCCTCTTTCACCAGCCGCTCTGGAATCTGCCAGTTACGCTGATGAACCTCAAACCCGACCAAGGTGCGCAGCTTTTGCTGAAATTGGCGCAGCTGGGTTTGCTGCACAATTAAATTGGCTTCCGCAGCTTCCAGATTGGAACGGGCCTGAATCGGGTCGGCCTGGGTACTAATTCCGGCCTCGGCACGTAAATTGGTGATTTCCGCAATGCGGGCAATCCCCTGAATCTGCTCTTCAGCAATACGGGTAATTTCCTGATAGCGTTTGATATTAATCATGGCATTGGCAGTCTGGTAAGCAATATCATCAATACTGACCAGCACATTGGCCTGCTCTGCGGCCAAACGGGCCTGTTCCAGATTGACACTGCTTTTGACCTTGCCAAAATCATAGAGCATTTGCGTGGCATTCAGGCTCAGCAGCTGACGGCCGCGCTCGCCTTTGGTCAGGTCCGCTGTGGAAATACCACCAGATAATTGTGGATAATAACCGGACTTCGCCACATCAATACTGGCATTCTGGGCTGCCAGAGTGGAAATGGCCTGGGAAATTTCAGGATGACGCTGAACAGCGGTCCGAATGGTGTCATTAAAACTCAAAGGCTGTTGCACAGAGGATCGGGCTGATGCCGCAGTTTCTGAAACAGATGATGCTGGCACTACCCGGGGCATTTCCTGAATATTTTGTGTATCGAGCTGAAACTGGCTCAGCTCACTAATACGAACCCGATTAAAATTCTGGTCAGATTGGGGGCTAAAAATAGAGGCAAAATGCTGTTTTAAAGATGGATCTTCATGCGTGGAACTTTGTTCGGCCATCGACGGTTCCGTCAGACCACTGAACAATAAGATTCCCCCAAATAGCATATACTTAACTTTATTTTTTTGGCCTATTACGGCTCTTGTATTACTCATCATTATAATTAAACGAATACGATGAAATATTTTGTGAAAGTTTAATGCTTTTTTAATTTAATTTTTTATATTTTTTCAACTTTATGACATTTAACAGATAAAACACACATCACAGCGAACCATGATGTGTATATTTTAATAACTACACCTTAAAATCTTCACCTAGGTAGACCTGTTTCACAGTTTCATTTTCCAGAATTTCCTGTGGAGTTCCTTCGGCAATCACTGCACCTTCACTGACAATATAGGCACGTTCACAAATTGCCAATGTTTCACGCACGTTATGGTCGGTAATTAATACACCAATTCCGCGATCTTTAAGGGTACTAATAATATCTTTAATATCCCCGACAGAAATCGGGTCTACCCCGGCAAAAGGTTCATCCAGCAACATGAATTTCGGATCGGCAGCCAAAGCACGGGCGATTTCTGCACGACGTCGCTCACCACCCGATACACTCATGCCCAGTGAATCTTTAATATGGGTAATTTTAAAGTCGGCCAGCAGTTCGGTTAAACGTTGCTGACGCTGCTGCTTGTTTAAGTCTTTACGGGTTTCCAGAATCGACATGATATTTTCAGCAATGGTCAGTTTTCTGAAAATTGACGCCTCTTGTGGCAGGTAACCGATGCCTTTGCGCGCACGTTCATGCATGGCCAGGTCAGATAAATCCAGTTCATCCAGATGAATTTCCCCCTTGTCCATACGCACCAGGCCAACCACCATATAGAAGCTGGTAGTTTTACCTGCACCATTTGGGCCAAGCAAGCCGACAATCTGGCCACTTTGCATACAGAAAGAAACATCTTTCACCACCCAGCGCTTACTGTAGTTTTTGGCCAGGTGTTTGATTGTCAGAGTTTGTGGCTGTACGACCTGATCCATTAATCGCGTGCTCCCGGGAATGATTTTGAACTGGATGGTGGAATCACAATCTGTACGCGACCTGAAGATGATCCGGTGTTGTTTGGCGTACCAATGGCTTCAATATCGCCTTTGTTCATACTATAACGCAAGGTATTGCCGCGAATACTGGCCCCATCCTGCTGTAAAAATGCCCCGCCCGACAAAGTAATAATACCGGTTTCCGCATTGTAGACAATTTTCTGCGCCTGACCTTTGGCCAGACCTTTATTCGGGTCAGTCTTTTGCTGGAACTGTGCCGGACTACCATTGGCGGTAATGGTGCTGATTTCTTTTTTACTGTTCAGATTGGCCACAATTGAATTGGCCTGCAAGCGCATTGTGCCCTGCTCGATAATCACATTACCGGTATAGGTGGTAATGCCGGTACGCTCATTAAATGTCGCACGGTCGGCCACCAGGGTAATTGGCTGGTTCCGGTCTGAAGGCAAGGCCCAAGCTGTAGCTGAGGACAATACTGCCAAACCTACAAGCGCGGCTTTCTGCAGGAAAGTACGAGGTGTTGCAAGCTTCGGATTAACGTTCATATGTTCCTCGAATATTAAAAAATTCGTATTGACCATCATTCAAATTGGCTTTCAGTCCTTGGCTTACAAATTCAGCTTGTGGAGACTGCACCATCACCTGTTTATCGGTTTCAATTTCCCGACTGTCCGGATAGCCCGTCAATTCTGTCGTCTGCAGTTCTAATTGACCTTGCGCTAAGATTTTGGTGGCACGCACCTGGTCAGATAACACCACTTTTTCATTGTCATTATAGCCATGCGCCTGCTTGGCATAAAAAGTGGCATCAACTTTCCCTTCTTTATACATCGACGCATTCAGGTTCTGTAATTGAGAGGTCTGCTTTTGCATATCCTGCTCTAAACGGTCAACCTGAGCGCGAACATATAAATTCCCCTGTTCATCGGTTTGAGTCAGGTTAATCTGCTCCGCCGTATAGGTCATACTTCTGGAACCCTCGGTATCCAGTTTATTGCCTTTACCGCTGTAATAGTAATAACCACCACTTACAGCTGCAATTGCAATCGCAGTAATATATAAAACTCGGGTATCCATAAGTGGGGTTTTAACTCAACTCAATCAGAGGAATATCTTATTAATGAGGGATCGCGGTATACTTTTCAAGTAACTGTTCGTATACGCCTTTTGACATTAGGATCATATCGCAGATTTCACGTACCGCACCGCGGCCACCCTGCGCCTGAGTCACCAGATCAGCACGACGACGCACTTCAACATGACCATTCGGCACCGTGACTTTCATCCCGGCAATGGCAAAGGCAGATAAATCTGGCCAGTCATCGCCCATATACAGACAGTCTTCTGGTGCCAGATTCAGCTGGGCACAGGCTTCACGTAAAGCTACGCCTTTATCTTCACGGCCCTGATAAATCAGGTCCACACCCAAGGCATTCATACGTTTTTCAACAATATGGCTGGTACGCCCGGTAATGATGATGACTTTCACCCCGGCCTGCTGCACCAGTTTCATGCCCAGACCATCACGAATATCAAAGTTTTTAATTTCATCACCGCTATTGGTTAAGGTGACAAAGCCATCACTTAAAATACCATCGACATCTAAAACCAAAGCCTCAACGTGACGTGCCTGTTCCAATAAAATATACGATGCCATTTTTTAATTTACCCCGGCCTGAATCAGGTCATGCATACTGATCACACCAATCACCTGATGTGCATCATTGACCACTACAAATTGATTAATTTTTTTATCGCGTAACTGTGCCAGTGCTTCAACCGCACGGGCTTCCTGAGAAATGGTCGCAGGCTGCTTGATCATGACTTCAGCCACCGGCAGATGAATATCAAAGCCCTGCTGTTTGTCGATTAAACGGCGCAAATCACCATCAGTGAAAATTCCCAATAAGGTGTCCTGTTCATCCACCACCGTGGTCAGCCCCAAACGCTTGTCGGAAATTTCATACAGCACTTTGTTCATTGGGGTTTCTGGCGCGACTTTTGGCAGCTCGGCGCCGGTATGCATTAAGTGTTTGACATGCAACAGCAAGCGTTTACCCAAAGCACCCGCAGGATGGGAACGGGCGAAATCATCTGCGGTAAACCCACGCGCATCAAGTAAGGCCACAGCCAGTGCATCCCCTAAGGCCAATGTTGCGGTGGTGCTCGAGGTCGGTGCCAGACCCAGTGGGCAGGCTTCCTGAATGTTCCCTAAAGTTAAAGCCACATCGGCATTTTGTGGCATTGGGCCGCTGTCATCTCCGCTGATGGTAATTAACGGCACTTGCAGATGTTTGATGAGCGGCATCAGCATCATGATTTCATCACTTTTGCCAGAATTGGAGATGGCAATCAGCACATCACCCCGTACCAGCATGCCTAAATCGCCATGTCCTGCTTCGCCCGGATGCATAAAGAATGAAGGTGTACCGGTCGAGGCAAAAGTCGCCGCCATTTTACGGCCAATATGCCCGGATTTCCCCATACCGGTGATCACCACACGGCCTTTACATTGCAAAATAATTTCGCAGGCGCGGCTAAAGCGCTCGTCAATTTGTGTGGCCAGTGTTTGCAGAGCTTGTTCTTCTATACGCAAGGTACTGAGCGCCACACCTTGAAAATCAATCGGGTTTGACATGTTTTCAGAATTCAAATTTTTAACCTTCGTTCAGGGCTGAACGGTCTTCATTCAAGCAGAAATTAATTTTCGCAATTTTAGCATATCTATGCAAATGTCACGTTTTTAAATGTATAAGATTTCACACGATTTCTTCATGATTCCGCCTGTTGTTGATAAACCACAGCACAGGAAGATGGTGAACATGAGTCTCATTTTTTAGCTCAGGCAGTTAAGCTAAGTTTGAGTGTAGATAATGGATAATGTTTCATATCTGGATAAAAACGCATAAAAAAAAGCCTGAATCAGATGATTCAGGCTTTTTGAATTTTGGAGCGGGAAACGAGACTCGAACTCGCGACCCCAACCTTGGCAAGGTTGTGCTCTACCAACTGAGCTATTCCCGCAATATGGAAGTGCATTATAGAGAGTTTCATACAACTGTCAACTCTTTATGCTTCCAAATGGCGATTTAATCAGCACGACGCCAAACGGTACCTTGACGGGTATCTTCCAGCACTACGCCCTGATCGAGCAAAGACTGACGGATTTCATCGGCACGGGCAAAGTTTTTGTCTTTTTTGGCATCTTTACGCTGTTGAATCAGATCTTCAATCTGTTCTTCAGATAAACCAAGTGCATCCTGGCCAATGTCTGACTTCAGGAATTCATCGACATTGTGCTGTACCAAACCAAGAATATTGGTCAGATGACGCAAGGTAGCATAGAAGATTGCTGCCTGTTCGGCATTTTCTTCTTTCACCGCGCGGTTCAGTTCTTTATTGACTTCAAACAGCACTGCAATCGCTTCCGCGGTATTAAAATCATCCCGCATTGCGGTATTAAAGCGTTCGACCAATGTGTCATCTAGCGTTTCTAACAGCTTGTCGCCATACACGGCCTGATAGGCTTTAAATGAATGATAGAAACGGGACAGCGCCGTCTTGGCTTCTTTTAGTGCTACATCCGAGAAGTTCACCGGACTACGATAGTGTGAAGACACGATGAAATAACGGATCACTTCCGGATGGAATTTCTCCATCACATCCCGAATGGTGAAGAAGTTGCCGAGCGATTTTGACATTTTCTCGCCATCAACATTAATAAAGCCCACATGCATCCAGTAATTAACATACTGCTCACCGGTAGAGGCTTCAGACTGGGCAATTTCATTTTCATGATGCGGGAACATCAGGTCTGAACCACCACCATGAATATCAAAATGATTGCCCAGGCAGCAGGTCGACATCGCCGAACATTCAATATGCCAGCCCGGACGACCTTTGCCCCACGGTGATGGCCAAGCCGGTTCATTTTCTTTGGCATGTTTCCAGAGCACAAAGTCAAATGGATGTTTTTTCTCTACTTCGACATCGACACGCTCTGAAGCACCAGCCTGCATATCTTCCAGTTTACGACCGGATAAACGGCCATATTTTGCAAATTTTTCAACCTGGAAATAAACATCACCATTTGAAGCCGGATAAGCGGTGCCCTTGTCAACCAGATTGCCAATCATGTTTTGCATCTGGTCGATATAGTCAGTGGCACGCGGTGCTTCATCCGGAGCCAGACAGCCGAGGTTTTCTGCATCTTCATTCATGGCCTGAATAAAGCGGTCGGTTAAAGCGGTAATACTCTCGCCATTTTCATTGGCACGTTTGATAATTTTGTCGTCAATATCGGTGATATTGCGTACATATTTGACTTTCCAGCCCTGACTCCGCAAGAAACGGATGATGTAGTCAAATGCAACCATGACACGCGCGTGACCAATATGACAGTAGTCATACACGGTCATACCGCAGACATACATGTCGATCTGTCCATCGACGCGTGGCACGAATTCTACTTTTTTGCGCTGCTCTGAGTTATAGAGAACAAATGGTTGCATAGCTGTTCAAAAGACTTCAAATAAAAGGATGGTTCATCTTAACCTAAGCATTATTTTTCATAAAGTTTTCTCGTTATTTTTATCAAAAATCACTTATGCGGGCTTAAACTCAGGCACAACCCGGCTATTATGAGGATGAGTGCCCAGTTGAACGGGCTTTTAGCTGCGCTAAGCTCTGGTAAATTTGCTGAGCGATTTCCTCTCGCAGCGTGGTCAAATCTTCAGAACCTAATCTCTGCCCGACCTCTACCGGTGGCAAAAACTGAAAATAAAAAGGTACCCGCTTGGGAATCAGGTGTTTCGGTAATGATGGAATCACATCGCCATGACGTAATAATTTATCCAGTTGAGGGACTTTGAGCAGTTTCTGAAACAGACGATGCTGCACCACGGTTCTGGCATCAAAACCAAACTCGAAAATATCATCAGGGCCAAAGGCAGCAAAAGGAATAATGTCGTACTGAAATTCCTGTGCCAACTGTAAAAAGCCGTAGCGCTGTTTCCAGATCAATTGATACTGCTCACCCGGATGTTTCAGCACTTCACGTCCGCCACCCGGAAAGACCAGAATCGAATAGCCCTGCTGCATCAAGGCACGCACATATTCACGCTGGCCATCGACTGCGCCGAACTTTTTGACAATATCGCGCCAGATTGGCAAATAAAAATGGCTGTGGTCGGCAATACTAACCACAGCCACCTGATGTTCATTGAACAGATAATCAATAATAACGGGGGTATCAAAAATCCCGTAAAGGGAATGATTGCCCACATACATGGCAGGTCGGGATGCATCAATATATTCACTGCCTAAAAAGGTCGGCGTGAAATAGCGTTTAGATAAGGCGCTCAGCGTCTTGATCCATTTTGCATCATGCTGGACCTGCAATCTCTGCCCCTTAAACCACGTGTTTTTGTACCAGGATACAGCCCACCGAGTAGCCGGCACCAAATGAACATAACACGCCATATTCGCCATCATTCACTTCATGCGCAGTACGATGCAAGGCAATGATGACCCCGGCAGATGAAGTATTGGCAAACTCATCAAGAATAATTGGCACCAACGCCGGATCTGCTTCCGCAGCCGCTTTACCAACCACCAGTTTCAGAATCAGTTCGTTCATGCTGGCATTGGCCTGATGCAACCAGAAACGTTTTACATCGGCTGGTGCAATCGCATTTTTCTCCAGCTGCGCGGTAATCATTTTCGCAACCAGTGGACACACTTCTTTAAAGACTTTACGGCCGTCCTGACGGAAACGCTTGTCATCAATATCGGCATTTTCAGACAGATTCAGGAAACCGAAGTTGTTACGGATGTTGTTCGAGAACTGGGTAAATAACTGAGTGTCCACAATTTCAAAACCGGTTTTGCTGTCGGTGTCTTCAATAATTGACGCAGTGGCAACATCGCCAAAAATAAAGTGGCTGTCACGCGAACGGAAATCATTGTGTGCCGATGTAATTTCGACATTCACCAGCAAGACACGGCGCGCACCGCTTTTAATGGCATCATACGCCTGTTTTAAACCAAAGGTTGCTGCTGAACAGGCCACGTTCATGTCATAGGCATAGCCCTGAATCCCGAGTGCAGTCTGAATTTCAATGGCCACCGCCGGATAGGCACGCTGCATATTCGAGCAGGCCAGAATCACCACATCAATGTCTTCAGCCGTGACACCGGCATTTTCCATTGCCTGTTTGGCTGCAATTACGCCCCACTCGGCCTGAAGCGAGATTTCATCATCAGCGCGTTCTTTTAAATGTGGACGTAAACGGTTTGGATCAAGCAGACCGGTTTTCTCTGACACGTAGCGACGTTTCACGCCAGAGGCTTTTTCAATAAATTCTGCACTTGAGCCACGGCGTGCTTCTAACTCGCCCGCTGCAATTTTGTCAGCATTGGCCGAGTTATACTGTTCCACATAAGCATTTAAACTTTCAACTAACTCTTCATTGGTAATGACATCTTCAGGATGGAATAAGCCCGTACCGGTAATGCGAATGCCCATGTAAAACTCCTTTTTGAAATTCTCTCTATCTTAACCGATTCCCAGCTTTTCCCATACTTTTTGTAGCCGGTTTGGCGAAATTGGCATCTTGGTCTTCATTGGCTGCGAGAATAACGAGATGCGCAATTCTTCCACCATAAAGTACAATTCTTTCAAGCGGCTGTCATTTTTAAACTTGAACAGTTTGTCCATCCACGGGTCAATCTGCACAATGGCGGCATCATCACGTTGCAGGTTATTCGGCAAACGTTCCAGACGCAGCACCAGCGCTTTCAGATAACGTGGATATTCGCTCCAGACGTCTGCTGGCTTGCTATACACGAAATCGGCCAGGTTCATGAGGTCCAGCTGATCTTCAATATCATCCATATTTTTGGCAAAGACCGACTCATCCAGCATCAGCAGTTTACGGCGGATATCCTGCCATTGAATATAAATCTCATTAAAGCTGAGCAGCGCTTGCTGTCCATGACTGAGGAATGATTTTTTTACCTCAAGTAGCAGCGTTTGGAATTGCTCAGCGTTGACTGGCAAGTCATCAATTGACATCTGCAAGGTGGCATAGACCAGCATCTGTTCCAGCTGTGCTTTATCGCCCAACGGAGAATAAGCCAGCGCCAGCGGTTTAGAAATCTGTTTTTTCAGCTGGCGGATTAAATCACCCAGCTGCATATGAATCAGGCGAATCACCCCGGCCCGATGCTGTTTAATTGCCTCTGCCTGATCATTAAAGGTTTGAATCACCACACCAGATTCATCTTTCTGTTCCAGCGCAGCAAAGTCTTTGGTCGGTACCAGCACCTGATACTGCTTGACCACCACGCCAGTGACTTTTTGCGAGGCTTCAAACACAAAGTTGTCAGGGAAGGTTTTAAATTCACCTTTCAGCTGTTTCACCGGACTATGGGTTTCGGTGCGGCAGCGGGCTTTCAACTCACTCAGGTCACGGCCCTGTTCGATGACCCGGCCTTTTTCATCAATCACTTTAATAAACGGCAGCAGATACTGATCGATCCGTTCAAAGCTAAAGTCTTTTTCAGTGATCTGATCGCCGCGCAGCTGAAAAGCTAGGAAGCTGAAAATATGCTCACGCAGATGCGTCGCATCAATTCGTGCACTCAGTTTGCGCGCGGTATCCGGAATTGGCACCAGGTTACGGCGTTTATCTTTCGGTAAGGCTTTAAGTAGCGCTTCAATCAGCTCTTCACGCCAGCCCGGAATCCCCCAGGACCAGATGTTTTCATCGACCTGTGGCAGGGCCTGAACCGGAATTTTTACCGTTGCGCCATCTTCATCATGGCTCGGATCAAAACGGTAGCTGGCCGCCAGACGCAATTCGCCATTACGCAGATAATCCGGGAATTGCTGCGTGGTCGGGCGATCATTCAGCCACAAGGCATCATCATCAACAAATAAATAACGTGGCTCTTTCGGCTCGACGGTCGCGCGCCAGTCTTCAAAAGAACGGCGGCTGGCCACATCTGTCGGCACTTTTGCGGCATAGAACTGATAGATGGTTTCTTCATCTACCACCAGATCGCGGCGGCGCAGCTTGTCTTCGACCCGCTCCACTTCTTCCAGTTTGAGTAAATTATGCTTTAAGAACGGCGGTATAATTCCCAAGTTACCGGTAGTCAAGGCATCGCGCAGGAAAATCTCATGCGCCGCCGGCTGATCGACCTTTTCATAATTCACCTGACGTTTCGGTTCAATGATTAAACCAAACAGTGAAATCTGATCATAGGCATTGACCACTCCGGCTTTTTTCGACCAGTGCGGTTCAAAATAATGATGTTTTAACAGATCACGCGCCGCCAGAAGAATCCACTCCGGCTCAATTTTGGCCAGGGTCCGCAAATACACCTGCGAGGTTTCCACCATCTCAAAAGCCATCACCCACGGGGTATTGGTCTTATGCAAGGTTGAGGCCGGGAAAACCCGCGCTTTTTGCTGACGCACTGCCATAAACACATTACGTTCATCGGTTTTATTGGCAATAAACGATAACAGTCCGGTTAATAAAGCCCGATGCAGATTTTCATAACTGGCTTTCTTTTCATTGAAAGACAGTTTTAACCCCTGTGCCAGATCGACCAGCTGCTCATGGGTTTTCTTCCATTCACGTAAACGTAACCAGCTCAGGAAATGGTTACGGGCAAAGCTTCGGCGCTTGTTTTCACTCAAGTCACGATTGGCCAGCAAGGCATCCCAGAGTTTGAGATAAAACAGGAAATCGGAATCGGCTTCACGGAACAAGGCATGTTTTTGATCGGCCTGCATCTGTTTGTCGGCCGGGCGTTCCCGTGGGTCCTGCACCGCCAGTGCCGCCACAATTACCAGAATTTCATTTAAGGCACCAAAATGTGCCCCGCCCAGAATCATTCGTGCCAGACGTGGATCAATCGGCATTTTTGCCATTTGCTGGCCAATTTTGGTTAAGGAATCTCCCCCAACCCCTCTTTTAGACAGAGGGAGATTATTATTTTCGTCAGTCGCTTTAGACGGATTCGCTTTCTTCTCCGTCATTGCGCCAAGCTCAATCAAAAGCTTGCGACCATCATTGACCAGTCGATGATCTGGGGGCTCGATAAAATCAAAATCTTCCAGCGAACCGAGGCCCAGACTTTGCATCTGCAAAATCACCGAAGCTAAGTTGGTGCGTTTAATTTCCGGTTCGGTAAATTCCGGACGGCTTAAGAAATCTTCTTCCGAATACAGACGGATACAGACACCCGGTGCAATACGGCCACAACGGCCTTTACGCTGGTTGGCTGCGGCTTGCGAAACTGCTTCAATTGGCAGACGCTGTACACGTGAACGATAGTTATAACGTGAAATCCGGGCAAAACCACTGTCAATCACATAGCGGATATTCGGTACAGTTAACGCCGTTTCCGCGACGTTGGTAGCAATAATAATCCGTCGGCCACCGCCCGATGGATTAAAGATTTTCTGCTGCTCGGCCAGGGCCAGACGTGCATATAGCGGCAACACTTCCGTATGGCGCGGGCCATGCTTGATTAAGGTTTCCTGTAATTCACGAATTTCCTGCTCGGTGCTGGCAAACACCAGAATATCGGCATGTTCAGGATGACCTTTTTCCTGTGCATCGGCAAAGCATTCTTCCACCGCCTGCACCACTGCACGCGGCAGGTTTTCTTCAAAGTCATCAAACTCATCATCATCACTGCCGCCAATGCTCAGTTCGGAAATGGGACGGTAACGTACATCAACCGGATAGCTGCGCCCTTCGACTTCAAAAATCGGCGCGCCATTAAAGTAATTGCTGAAACGGTTTACGTCCAAAGTCGCTGAGGTAATGATGACTTTGAGATCTTTACGCCGTGGCAACAGCTGCTTTAAATAACCCATGATAAAGTCAATGTTCAGGGAACGTTCATGCGCTTCATCAATAATAATGGTGTCGTATTTGCTTAAGTAACGGTCATTGGCCAGCTCTGCCAATAAAATACCATCGGTCATTAAGCGGACAAGCGAATCCTGCGAGCCCTGTTCATTAAAACGGACTTTAAAGGAAATGGATTCACCAAGTTTTTCACCGACTTCTTCGGCAATCCGCTGCGAGACACTGCGCGCGGCCAGACGACGCGGCTGGGTATGACCAATCAGACCGGTTAAACCGCGCCCGGCCAGCATGGCAATTTGCGGCAACTGGGTAGTTTTCCCCGAACCGGTTTCCCCCGCCACAATAATCACCTGATGTTTTTGAATTGCCTCAACCAGCTTGTCGGCGTATTGGGTGACCGGCAAATCCTGATTCAGTTTGATGTTTGGAATACGGCCCAGGCGTTCCCGAACTTTCAGATTGGATTTTTCAAATAGCTCAGAATATTGTTTTTCATTTGCATCTTTTCCTTTACGCAGTCGATTTAAACGATGACGGTCACGCGCCATAACGAGTTGATCTACATTTAAATGACTCTGCACAGAACAAGATTCCTAATTTAAATAAAAAATATCAATCGGCTATTTTACGCTGTAATGACAGCCAGCGGAAGAATCCGCCCATGAAATGAACGAACAGACCCTCCAGCCTGTCTGCTTTTACAGCGAATCCGCTGTCCGCAAACTGAGTACGGTGGCTTCTAGATTGTGACGATGACGAACATTTCCAAGCAGTCTGCCTAAAAATAAAAAATATTTTTGCTTTACCCTTGAATTTTACCGAGCTTGACATCATGTTTGATGAGGAATGAAAAAGGTGTACTTTTTAATTGTCATGTGGTCATCATATTTTTCGGCTACATAATAATACACACCGCCTGAATATGGCTTAAACAATCATCAATTCGGTTTTTCCGATGGTGGTAATGTAAAAATACCATTTCAGCAATAAAGCAAATTTCTATAATCTAATTGAAATTCAAAACAAACCTCAATCATGGAGACAATGATGAGCTTAATTAATACTGAAGTTAAACCATTTAAAGCAAATGCCTACCACAACGGTCAATTCGTTGAAGTAACTGAAGCTGATCTTAAAGGCAAATGGTCAGTTGTATTCTTCTACCCAGCTGACTTCACTTTCGTTTGCCCAACTGAGCTTGGTGACCTTGCTGACAACTACGCTGAATTCCAAAAATTAGGCGTTGAAATCTATGCAGTTTCTACTGACACTCACTTCACGCACAAAGCTTGGCACGATTCTTCAGAAGAAATCAAAAAAATCCAATACGTAATGGTTGGCGACCCAACTTGGACACTGTCTAAAAACTTCGAAGTATTAATTGAAGCTGACGGTCTTGCTGATCGTGGTACTTTCGTCATCGATCCAGAAGGCAAAATCCAGATCATCGAAATCAACGCGGGTGGTATCGGCCGTGACGCGCAAGAACTTCTTCGCAAAGTAAAAGCTGCTCAATACGTTCACGCTCACCCAGGTGAAGTTTGCCCAGCAAAATGGAAAGAAGGCGACGCAACACTTGCTCCTTCAATCGACCTAGTTGGTAAAATCTAATCTGTATTAGATTAAACTGATTGAAAAAACCACGCTTGATCGCGTGGTTTTTTTATTGATGCGCTTACATTTTTACTCAATTTTAGCTGCTGTAGATTCTTTTTATTTTCATCTGCGTTGATTAAGCTACTGAAAAATGCGCTATGGATAGACCGATGAAAACCCTATTAATTGCAGCCTTATTCACCACCCTGTCCCTGCCGGCCTGGGCTGATGTGCAGTGTAGCGGCAGCTTAAAAGATCGTTCGATTTCCGACAATATTTTCGTTGGCAAGCAATGCACCTTAATTAATGTGCAGGTCGATGGCAATGTCATGCTGGCCGATGGTGCCAAAGCCATTCTCCGAAACAGCCATATTGATGGCAATCTGGAATCCAAAGGCCGTTTTGCACAGCTGGTGGCGACCAATAACCGCATTGAAGGCAATATTCAACTGGAACGCGGCAAGCTGACCCAGCTGCACAATAACCGTGTAAATGGCAATATCCAGCTCAAAAACAATCGGGGTACGCTGAATATTAGCCGTAATCAGGTCGATGGCAATCTGGAATGTGAAAATAACGCGACACCACCGGTGGGTGGACGTAACACGGTACAGGGCGATAAAACAGGACAATGCCGCCGTTTATAAGGTGGGATGATTTTATGATAGATGAGGGTTTGATGATGGATCAAGCATTAACCATCTACAGGCATTGGATTGTCCGAAACTGGCGGCAAACCATGGATCACCTGATGAATCAGTTGTAATTTTTCCATCACCTTCGGACTAATCACAAAGGGATAAAAATCTTCCTGCCCCATACTCCGATTCACACTATTCATGGCAAAAGCCACTGGCAACCAGGCCTGAAAAATCTCGTTAAAGTCGGTCAAAAAATACGGATTTTCACGTTGCTTGAAGTACATAAAATGCTGCTCTTCATGCACAATTTGCGGATGAATACTCATGCCAAAAGAAGTTGCCGTTTCCAGCACATCAACAATATGTAAATAATGCGCCCAGCTTTCCGCCCAGTCTTCCCACGGATGCATGGTGGCATAGGCACTAATATAGGCATCCATCCAGTTGCTTGGTGCGCCGTGCTGATAATAGTTCTTCACCGCCTGCTGATAACAGGCGCGCTCATCCCCAAAAAGTTGCCGAAAGCGTGCCAGATAATCACTGTTCGCCACCAGAACATCCCAATAATAATGGCCAATTTCATGCCGGAAATGCCCCAGCAAAGTCCGGTACACTTCGGCCATATTCTGCTTGGCCATCATCCGCTCGACATCATCGGCTTCGGCAATATTTAAAGTAATCACCCCGCTGGCATGGCCGGTCATGACTTTGGGAGCACGATCATCATTCGGATTGGCCTTAAAGTCGAACACCAGCCCACGTTCAGGACTTTCCAGCTTGCTCAGTAAAGGCAAATTCCAGCGCAGCAAGGCATAGACCAGGCGATGCTTGGCCAACTCGATTTTTTGCCAGCGGCAGTAATATTGCGGCTGGTTTAAATCCGGGATAATCCGGTTTAAACGGCAGGCCGGACAAAACTGCTCCGGACTGTCAAACGGAATAATCCAGTTACAGACCTGATGCTGATGATTCTGGCAAAAACGGTAAGCCTTTTGCGTGACCGCTTCAACAAATTCCCCTGCCCGCTGACCCGGTTGCAACGCCAGCATATGCATATATTGCGCATCAAAACCTAAATGATGCTGGCACACGGTACACTGGGTATTGTCGAAATAAATCGGATGCTGACAATAACTGCACTGAAAAAGTTGCATGAGAATGGCTCAGTCGATTGTTTTTATTACAGAGATGCCGCTCAGCTTAGAAGATTCTGATTTTTCTGAGTGTAGTTTTTTGCAGTGAATGTTTAGTGTTGCTGCAACCGTGGTGCAGATTGTCCCCATACGCTACGCTTTGACCGGGAGTGTTGGCACACAACACTCGACTTTCGCGGATAAAGTTGAAAATTCTTACAAATCAGTAATACATCCGGCTCTGCATTTGGCATATGGTCAAACTATAACGATTCCAAACACAATAAAGGAGGAATGGCTAATGGAAACTGTCCTGACTGTAACCTTCTGCAAATACAATACCTCAACACGCTACTTAAAAATATTTTATAACAATGGGTTGGCAGAGCTTTATCATCCTGTGCCAGAATTTATCTATAACAATCTGCTACGCAGTCATGATAAAGCTGCTTTTGTGCAAAAATATCTGGAGTACGATTTACACTTTAACAAGATCTCGTTGCGACCTTGAATTGAGGTGCAGCAATTTCACCTCTCACATCATTTCCTGAACCAGTTTAAAACGCGGTAATTCACGATCATCTTCCAGACTGATCGATTCGGTAAACATGCTCAGTGGTCGAACCCAAATGGAATAATCACCATATAAACACTGGTAGACCACCAGCTTTTCCTCGGTTTCACTGTGCGTGGCCACATGCAACACCTGATACAACTGCCCTTTATAATGCTGATAAATGCCTCGGCTTAAACTCATCTTGATACTCACATTTGTAATTTTAAATGCCATTGCTCAGGATAATGCCTAGTTTTAGTCACAAATAGCAAATCTTTGATTTTCTTATTGTCAATTCTTGAAAATTCCAGTGACAAGCCACATCTTAGAAGATAAAGCCATACATTTTTATGTGCAACTTCCGCATAAATACATGATTTTTATTATTTGATTTAAAAAACCGATTGTTTTGATAAAAACAAACCGTTTCACCAATTAAATATTTTCTCCTATCATGTCTTTATCAAATACATTTTACTCCTCTGGAGACGTTAGCAATGTTAGATCAAAATACCACAGCCCAATTAAAAGCCTTGTTAGAACGCCTTGAAGGTCCAATCGAATTAGTGGCCACTTTAGATAGCTCTGACAAATCAGACAAAATCAAAGAACTGGTAACTGAAATTGCCGCCCTGTCTGATCAGGTGACTGCACGCTTCGATGGTAACAACAAACGTGCACCAAGCTTTGGTGTCGCCAAAGCCGGTGAGCAACCGCGTGTATTCTTCGCAGGTTTGCCAATGGGCCATGAGTTCACCTCTTTGATTCTGGCATTGTTACAAACTTCGGGCTATGCACCAAAAGTGTCTGATGAAGTGCTGGCTTCTATTAAAGACTTGGGTATCCAATCGGATTTCGATGTATTCGTATCGTTAAGCTGTCACAACTGTCCAGATGTGGTGCAGGCATTGAACCTGATTGCGATTTATAACCCCGGCACTACTGCCACCATGATTGATGGTGCATTCTTCCAGGATGAAGTGGAAGAACGTAAGATCATGGCGGTACCTATGGTATTCCAGGACGGTAACCACATCGGTCAGGGTCGTATGACTTTGGAAGAAATCATTGCCAAATTGGATACTAACTCTGCAGCCAAAGAAGCAGAAAAGCTGAATGCCAAAGCTGCGTTCGATGTACTGGTGATTGGTGGTGGTCCTGCTGGAAACACTGCAGCGATTTATGCAGCACGTAAAGGCATTAACACCGGTATCGTGGCGGAACGTTTTGGCGGTCAGGTGATGGACACCATGGACATTGAAAACTTCACTTCAATCAAGAAAACCCAAGGTCCAAAATTTGCCGCTGAAATGGAAGCACACGTACGTGAATACGGTGTCGACATCATGAACCTACAACGTGTATCTGACATTAAAGGTGCAGATGAAACAGCCAACGGTTTAGTTGAAGTGACCTTGGAAAACGGTGCCAAGCTGGAATCGAAAACTGTGGTGCTTTCAACCGGTGCACGCTGGAGAGAGATGAACGTTCCGGGTGAAGCAGAATACCGTACCCGTGGTGTGGCGTATTGCCCGCACTGTGATGGTCCTTTATTCAAAGGCAAACGTGTTGCAGTCATTGGTGGGGGTAACTCGGGTGTAGAAGCGGCGATTGACTTGGCGGGTATTGTTGAGCATGTGACCTTAGTAGAGTTTGATACCAAGTTACGTGCGGATCAGGTATTGCAAGACAAACTGAACAGCTTGCCAAACACGACTGTCATCAAAAATGCACTTTCAACAGAAGTGGTCGGTGATGGTTCACAAGTGACAGCGCTGAAATACAAAGACCGTGCAACGGATGAAGAGCATACGGTTGAACTGGCGGGGATCTTTGTACAGATCGGTTTGTTACCAAATACCGATTTCTTGAAAGAAACAGCAGTTGAGCTGAGCAACCGTGGTGAGATTGTGATTAACGACCGCAACGAAACCAACGTCAAAGGTGTATTTGCGGCGGGTGACTGTACTACAGTCCCATACAAGCAGATTATTATTGCTACAGGTGAAGGCGCGAAAGCATCGTTGTCTGCCTTTGATTACATCATCCGTTCGGGGCAATAATTCTGCTGAATTAACTCTAGAACACCACAAGCCTATAGCGTGCACTACGCTATAGGCTTTTTTTGTATTTCATTTTCTTACATTTAATCAACAATTTGTTATCTATTGCCAGATCGGAACTGGTTTATATTTTTGAATATTCACTGCTGTTGTGGATATTTGCCTTGAGAATAGAATTAAAAGGAATATGACAATGAATAAATTACTTGTTGCTTTAGGTCTTGCTGCTACCGTTGCTTTAGTGGGCTGTAACCGTGATCAGGCGCCTGAAACAGGTGCAACCACTGGCGAGCATCTGGAAAATGCTGCTGAACAGGCAGGTCATGATATTTCCGGTGCTGCTGAAGAAGCTTCAGCTGAAATGGATGCTGCAACGGATGAAGCTGCTGCAGAGTTAGATCAGGCCGCGGATAATGCCGCTGCGGCAACCAGTCAGGCTTGGGATGAAACCAAGGAAGCCACCAAAGATGCAACTGCAACCGCAGCCGGTGCTGTTGAACAAGGTGCTGCGAACGTGCGTGAAGAAGCCCAGCAATAAAATTCACTTCCTCGCTAAAAGCTCCCTTCCGGGAGCTTTTTTTATTATTCATTTTACTAATATTTTAAATTAGAAATTTCAAATTAAAAATAGATTAAATGACTGTTTCTATCAGGTTAAAAGTTTAAATTTCCACTAAAATACTCAGGATTCTGATTTCTCTCCCTGTTATTGTCTATGTCTATTATTGCTGCAAAAGCCGACCGGTCGAATCGCTCGATCTGGGTCGCGCTGGTGTTATTGTTTATTGGCTGTATTGGCGCCTATCAGGTGGTGGGCATTAACCAGGCACTATTATTCCTGATTGGTGGTGCACTGGGGATGACCCTGTACCATGCTTCTTTTGGTTTTACCTCAAGCTGGCGGGTATTTATCAAGCAAGGTCGTGGTCGCGGTCTGCGTGCACAAATGATCATGCTTGGTCTGGCAGTACTGCTGTTTTTCCCAGCCTTAGGTGCAGGTGAACTGTTTGGCAATCCGGTCAATGGTTTTGTTAGCCCAGTGTCAATGTCGGTGATGATTGGTGCCTTTATTTTTGGTATTGGCATGCAGCTCGGCGGCGGCTGTGCTTCTGGTACGCTGTATACCGTGGGTGGTGGTAGCGCACGCATGCTGGTAACACTGGTATTCTTCTGCTTAGGCTCACTGATTGCCACCACGCATTTAGACTGGTGGTTTAACCTGCCGCATCTGGCACCTATTTCACTGGTCACCAGCTTAGGTGTGATGCCGGCGTTATTGCTGAACTTTGTGCTGTTTGCCCTGATTGCCTTGGTTACCGTATGGTATGAAAAGAAACGTCATGGCAGTCTGGAGGTTGAACCGGCTGCACAGTATCAGGGCTGGAAACGCTTCTTACGTGGCCCGTGGCCGTTGGTGTGGGGCGGTATCATCCTGACCCTGCTGAACTTCGCTACTCTTGCGTTGGCTGGACGTCCTTGGGGCGTAACCTCTGCGCTGGCCGTCTGGGCCGCCAAATCGGCCAGTTTTGTGGGTGTTGATGTAGCCTCCTGGAGCTACTGGCAGCAACCAGCCAATGCCAAAGCACTGACAGAGTCGTTATGGTTTGATATTACCTCAATGATGAACTTCGGGATTATGCTCGGCGCCCTGCTGGCAGCCAGTCTGGCCGGCAAATTCGCACCGAACTTTAATATTCCAAAACGCTCCCTGATGGCGGCAATCGTTGGCGGTTTGCTGTTAGGTTATGGCGCACGTCTGGCCTACGGCTGTAATATTGGTGCCTATTTCAGTGGTATTGCTTCTGGCAGTTTACATGGCTGGCTGTGGCTGGTATTTGCCTTTATTGGCAATGGCATTGGGGTCAAATTGCGTCCATTCTTCTTCCCGGAAGAACGCCCACAACCGGAAAAGCTGACCGGCTGTTAATTCCTGACTTGCCGTTCAAAAAGCCCCAAAAGTTGGGGCTTTTTTCATCTCTGGGTTAAGATAGCCGCATACAATAAAAAATCAGGCGGGCTATGAGTTATTCACATCATCATGAAAAACATTATATTTTAAGAACGGGCTGGTTACGTGCTGCGGTGTTGGGAGCCAATGATGGGATTATTTCGGTGACCAGTCTGGTGATCGGGATGGCGGCCAGTGGTGCTTCCAGCCAGACTCTGCTGATTACTTGTATTGCCGGCCTGATTTCAGGCGCCAGTTCTATGGCTGCCGGCGAATATATTTCGGTCAAATCCCAGGAAGATATCGAGCAGGCTGATCTGCACATGGAATCCAAAGAACTGCGTAAAAACCCCGATCTGGAACTAAAAGAGCTGACCCATATTTATACCTTGCGCGGCCTGACGCCTGAGCTAGCGCATGAAGTGGCGGTACAGCTGACCGCCAAAGATGCCCTAGCCGCCCACGCCCGCGATGAAATCGGCATTCATGAAAATACTGCCGCCAATGCGGTACAGGCGGCGGCATCCTCGGCGATTGCATTTTCTTTAGGGGCGCTGTTGCCTTTACTGACCATTATCTTTAGTCCGGTGGAATATCTGGACCGAAGCATTGTGATTGCAGGTGTCTTATCGCTGGCCTTACTCGGTGCCCTGTCCAGCTATTTTGCCGGCACCTCCATGCTCAGAGGCAGCTTGCGGGTCACGGTCTGGGGCGTGGTGGCCATGCTATTCGCACACTGGATTGGCTCGTTGTTCCATGTCACACCTTTATAAAAAAACCGCCCAGCAAATCGGGCGGTTTTTTTACCTTAGGGCTGTGTTTACTGTAAAGCCGCTTTCAGGTTACAGCCATAATTCATGGTTTGCTGCACCTGACGATAGCTGGTATAGCGGTTTAAAATAAAATCGTAAAAATTGTCGGCATTGGCAAAATTCTGCTTTAAATTTTCCTGTTGAGCCTGGGGCAGCTGGATCTGATCAAGCAGTTCCAGATTATAATGTCCGAGACGATACATCTCGGCAAAATAGCCATTCATCATATCGCAATAGCCGGCTTTGGTCGGCTTTAAGGCGGTACTGCTGACCAGATGCTGGTTCAAGGTCATCAGATTATCGGCATCTAAAGGAAACTGCTGGGCAAAGGCAATACTTTCCAGCTGCTTAAACTGCTGAAAATCGGCTTCCAGTTGACGGTTTAAGGCACTAAAGCGCTGCTGTAGCTGCTCTGCACTGGCCACCTGGTACTGTTCAGGCTGGACCTGTACCTGCTCTGCCTCATGTGGTCCACATGCTGTCAAACCTGTTATTGTGAGCAAAACAGCCCCTACATACCCCTTCATGCTTTTACCTTTTCCACGATACAACCCGGGCATTATACTGATGAAACCGGCCGGGATGAAAGTTAGAGCGACTTTTCATTCATATAGCGCCAGTAACGTTTCGGTACATACTGAATATGCAGCTTCATGTTCTGCCGTGCCTGAATATTGACGCTGTGAAAATAATCTTTCCACAGCTGGTCATATAAAAATTCTTCAGCATCCAGCTCGATACTAAAGGCCTGACTGTGGCCACTGCCCAGCTGGAGATCCAGCTGCCGGGCATTCATCTGAACCTGATGCACATCATCCAAATCATAATAAATGCCATAATCACGCTGTTCATCATAAATCAGCCAGCGCTGATCCTGATAACGCGCCTTAAAATGCCGCTCGATCAGCGGTAGTACATTAAAATCTGGCCGCACCAGACTTAAGAACAGACCATCCTGACATTTTTTAAAACGTACAAAGGCTTCCATACGATGTTTTTCCCGGCCCACCTGCTTGGCCCACTGTGCCATGCCCAACACCGCCGGATGGCCATAATTACCATCCACCGCATGGCCGTGTTGAAACACATAAATGCAAAAATCAAACAGATGCTGAAAAGCCTGTTCCTGCTCCGACAAAAAGCACAAATAAAACTGGCGCAAGCTGCCGGGCAGGATTTTCTGTTTCAAGCCCTGCCAGACCCGCTGTCCCTGCTCATCCTGCGAAGGGATGACAATAAACTCATCAAACAGGCCATGCTGTGACTGTGGATTGGCGGTAATGTGTACATCAAACTCTTGAAAGCGAAATGCCCGAAACACACAGCAAAGCAAGCCGGTGAGCGTGCCATCAAAGCAGTAGGTGGCCATTAAAAAGCAAAGCCCAGTTGTGGCGAGAGCTGCTGCTGATATTTGGATTGCCCCGACTGTAAAATCTGCTGGCGAATCTGCTGCGCTGGCGGCTCTTTTTTAAATTTCGGGCTGTCGGCACAGCGAATAAAATGCTGGGCACGGTTATAGGCCACGCCCATGCGTTTTAGCTGATCTATATGAATGTGCCCAAACCGGCGCGCCTGCACAATTTTCTGCGCCGAACGCACGCCTATACCCGGCACCCGTAAAATCAACTGGTAGTCGGCACGGTTGATATCTACCGGAAAAGCCTCTGGATGGCGCAGTGCCCAGCCCAATTTCGGGTCGACATCCAGGTCTAAATTGGGATGTTGATCATCCACCAGTTCATGCGCAGCAAAACCATAAAAACGCATTAACCAGTCACTTTGATAGAGCCGGTTTTCACGCAGCAACGGCGGCGCTGAACCGACAGCGGGCAAGGCCTTTTCCTGTGTATTAATTGGAATATAACCAGAAAAATAAACCCGTTTTAGCTTGAATTCTTTGTAGTGCCGATCGGCCATCATAATAATGTCTTGGTCGGTTTCATTATGTGCACCCACCACCATCTGCGTGGTTTGTCCGGCCGGAACAAACTTCGGTACCGATTTGATGATTTTCGATTCATCTTTCAGTTGAATCAGGCGATCGCGGACAATACCCAAATCCTTCTGCACTTCGGCATGACTTTTTTCCGGGGCAAACTGCTGTAGTCCGGCTTCGGTCGGCATTTCCAGATTAATACTCATCCGGTCAACATATAAACCGGCTTCGGTAATAATTTCCTGAGATGCGCCCGGGATGGTTTTTAAATGAATATATCCATTAAAGTTTTCTTCCAGCCGCAGCTTTTTCACCACCTGTAGCATTCGTTCCATGGTGTAATCGGCCGATTTAAAAATACCGGAACTTAAAAACAGCCCTTCAATATAATTGCGCCGGTAAAAATTTATGGTCAGATCGACCACTTCCTGTACGGTAAAAGCTGCGCGTTTCACATCATTGGAACGCCGCGACACGCAATAGGCACAGTCATAAATGCAAACATTGGAGAACAGGATTTTAAGCAGCGAAACACAGCGCCCATCTTCGGTATAGCTGTGACAGATGCCATTACCGGTATTGCCCAGCCCTTGGTCTTTATTTTTGCGCCGACTGCCACTCGATGAGCAGGACACATCATATTTGGCAGCATCGGCTAAAATTTGCAGTTTTTCACGGATACGTTCAGACATGCGTTTCAGCAGAAATCAGGAGATAAGCTGATTATAAAAAAGCGAAAATGTTGCGCCTAGCAAGCCGATGCCTTAGCACGACCCAGCTTGTCGCAACGAATGTAACTGCTGTGTAAAAACCGGCAGATTATTTAAAAAATAAATAATGATTATGATTTGCTAATTTTGTTCAGCTTGGGCAAAGTGTAGGAAGAATAAGGAGAAATCGCATGTCTATATTGGAACAGCTCGGCATTAAACATCCTATTTTTTTAGCGCCGATGGCCGGTGTTTCGACACCTGAACTGGCTGCCGAAGTTTCCAACCAGGGCGGCTTGGGTTCACTGGGTTTAGGGGCCAGTTCAGTGGCGTCTGCCCGAGAACAGATTTTAAAAACCCAGGACCTGACCGACTGCCCTTTTCAGGTCAATTTCTTCTGTCATCAACCCGAGCCGCTGGATGAAGCTGCTGCTCAGGTCTGGCTGGATTATTTAAGTCCGCATTTTGTCCATTATGGCGTAGCGCTGCCGACCCAGCTCAAAAATCTGTATCCTAGTTTTTTAAGCAATGATGATTATCTGAATCTGGTGCTGGAAACCCGTCCTCAGGCGGTGAGTTTTCATTTTGGTATTCCGCACGCGCATCAGATTCAGGCGCTAAAACAGGCCGGGATTATCACCATGGTCTCTGCCACCAATCTGGCCGAAGCACAAGCCATTGAAGCGGCGGGTATTGATATTATTATTGCCCAAGGCGTAGAGGCTGGCGGTCATCGTGGCCTGTTTAATGCCGCTATTGATGGCGGTATCCGCACGGTAGATTTAGTGACTTTACTGACCCAGCACTGTCAGATTCCGGTGGTTGCGGCTGGTGGAATTATGAATGGTCAACATGCACAACGTGTCATGAACCTTGGCGCAGTCGCGGTACAGCTCGGGACCGCCTTTGTGCAATGTAAATCTTCCAATGCCAATGAGGCGTATCGCAAGGCTTTATTTAGCCAGAGCTGTACCCAAATTACCGATTCAATTTCCGGCCGTCCGGCACGTGGTCTGGTCAATCAGTGGCACCGTCTGGTGGATACGCCAAACCGTCCGCCGGTACCGACCTATCCGTATACTTATGATATTGGCAAGCAGTTACATGCCGCAGCTAGCCAGCAAGGCGAACAGGGATTTGGCGCATTCTGGGCCGGTGCCAATGTCGGTCTGATTCGTGACATGGAAGCCGGTGATTTAATTAATCAACTGGTGCTGGAAATGACCAGTCACTAAGCGCGAACAATAAACAAAAAACATCTCCGCGGAGATGTTTTTTTATTGGCCTGATAGTGTCTTGAATACTTTAACGGGTCACACGTTGCCAGGCATCTTTAGCTGCAAATTTAGCTTCTTCCCAGTTTAGACGGGAATCGCCTTTCATCTGTTCCCATTTGGTACGCAGTTCTGGCTCGGCCCGGTCAAAATCGACATTTTGTTCATATAAAGGACGGTTTTCATAGCCCAGTCGATAGGCGCCGCGATAATCACGATCATAGTCGACATCGGCATAGACACTGCGGGTTTCATTATAATATGGACGGTTCTGGTACTGATCACGCCAGTATACATCTTCTACAGTCGGATCAATCGCATCGGCAATTTCATTACCGGCCAATCCACCCACTACACCACCGGCAATACCGCCTACTACGGCACCGACCGGTCCAGCTGCAGCACCGACGGCCGCACCGGTTGCCGCACCCCCTAATACACCGACACTGGTGCCCACAGGATGATCGCCTGCTTCATTCATATCCGGGACACGATTGGTGTCCAAATCTGGACGTGCATTGACATCGGTCGGGTCGACATTTAAACCCTGGCTTCGTTCTTGTGGTAATTCTGTTGAGGTCTTATGGCTAAATTCAGTCACAGGACGATTAGTATTGGTCATGTTGAAACTCCCTGGATCATTGTTATTAACAAGACTGGAATATCATCTTGCCAAGTGAAGACTTACCTAGCATAGAGCAAGCCAAGCCCTGCAATGTCCAAGTCCTGTCCGTGTTCAGTGAGCGTATGTTGCCCTGTGTTCAGGTCTGTAGAGATTGTAAACGGTTGACATCCTCACCCACCTGAAAGGAGGGTGATTCCTACTGCTAGACGCTTATGCCCAAGCGCAAGTATGTTCTTGGCGGAGTTTAAATCGCGTTGATTTACACTTCCGCATTCACATTCCCATACTCTTATTCGCAAATCTGCTCTACCTTTCGGACTGCTTGCGGTGATTGCACCGCAGCTCGAACAGGTTTGGGTTGTGAATCTCTCGTTGACTTCCTCAAACATGACCCCTGCGTTCTCGCATTTATACTTGAGCATGGTTTTGAGTGTTGAAAATCCTGTATCTAAAACAGATTTCGCCATTTTAGTTTTTACAAGTTTGTTCGCACTTAGATCACCAACGACAATCAGTGCATTGTCTTTCACCAGCTGGGTGCTAGCCTTGTGCAAATGGTCTTTACGACAGTTTGCAATCTTGGCGTGTAATGCACGGACACGCTTTTTATTTCTCGCTCTCTGAGCAATCCCTAATTTCTGTTCA
>NZ_VOXW01000040.1:0-3994 GCF_013420555.1 Acinetobacter sp. Q85-2 | reverse complement strand
TGCGAGGGTTTCCCCAACATGCAACTTAACCGACCTATACAACTACTTCCAACGCTCCGCCTTTGTGAGAATCCCCTGTAAGCGGTTTAGCCTTTCAACTATCGCTACGTTGCACCAGTGACACTTATTCCCTCCACATGCAACGCATGCCAATCCGTAAACGGACACACAGAAGCAGGCAAAGCTCGATCTAGGATACTTATTTGATGAATAAAAACACGTATTAACGAAGACTTATCATTTTGAGACTTGATCTAAACACTGTTTGTTGTGAAAATAGAGTTCAGGTACAAGCCTTAGTGTGAAATCTGCACGAGTTGGTAGCTCTGCTGATCTTCGTTATTCGATGTTGCAAGCATCAAATAACTGCGTACCGCTGAATATAAAGCGAAAGCCCATTGAGTTTCAATACTCAATGGGCTTTTTCTTTACTCAAATTTAGCTCTAACCCTTAATTCTTATATACTAATAACCTCATAGTTATCATTTTGCCTTTTTAATATGAATATTTATAAATACGGTTTTCCTATTCTTTTAGCTATTACATCGTCTATGACTAATGCTCAGTCCATGAGTGATGCTGAACTAGATAAACTCCTTGCCGAAAAATTTAATATTTCCACTTTCTATAATGAAGAAGCTATAAAACTAATAAACCTAGATAACCCTGAAAGTACAGACTTTAATAGAGTTATTCAAAATTTTTGTAAGTCTAACAAAGCCTTAGCTGAAGTAAAAATGATTGCACTGCAATACCCTCAAGTACCGCGAGAGATATATGATAAGGCAAATGTTAACTACGAAAGTGGAATAAAAAACATAAATCTACTAAGGGAAATGAGTCCTAATAAAATTGAGTGCAATGAATAAACTCACTTGGGATCAATGACACAATAATCGGCATTTTTTCCATATCCGCAGTGCTTTTTCATCACTCGAACGCAAGTTTTAGATTCTCCATCAACTTTACAGCTTCCAATATCAAACTGAATTCCCTGCTGTCTTAGGCTCTCGATCTGCGGGATATTGCCTAAAGGTTTGATATAAACACTAAATAACCAAGTCATAGCCAGTATCAAAATGGCAAAGATGCCTAGAACAATGGCAATAAGCTTCCATGACAACTGATCACTGGCTGATTCAATTGAATTATTCAAGCGTCCAAGTGCTTTAGCGGTCTTAATAAGCTCCGCTGTACCCTCCTGTAAGCCCATATTTAGCGATTTTGATACGGTGCTATGGGTTTGCCCTGCAATGACCTTTTGAATGCGTTCTTCGGTGATTTGAAGCTCTTTAACGGCCTGATTGACGAGGTTTTGCTGTTGTTCTGCAACTGCCATCAGTGCATATAGCTTTTTTTCATCAGGTGTCATCGGCTCATTCCCTTATAACTCATGGTTTTCTGTTGCTCTCGTTCTAATTTCTGCTGTTCTTTGTACTGCTGTAAGGCAAGTTGTTTGAAGCTGTCAAAATCAGCCTTAAAGCTCTCAATGCCCTGTTTAATTTCTTTGTCTGAAATTGGGCTGTCTTTGAGTTCTTTCAGGTCTTTTTTCGGGTCGCCTAAGTCTAGTCGCTCAAGCTCTTTATAGGCTATACGTGACTGTTGCAAGGCTTCCCTGATTTCAGGGTCTTTAGCTTGGCTTGGTAATAGTTTCTTTTCGGGTTCTTTCTCTATGCCTTGCTCTTTGTAGCTTCGCATATCAATACGGCTATCAATTTGATGCTTTTCTAAATGGCTATTGCATAAATCTGCCCATCTTTGGCGTAGGTCTTTAATATCGGTTTTTCGTTCCTGGTAACTCTTGCCTGTATTGTCTTTTTTAGCTCCGCCACGTTCAGGATTTTTGCTGTTATAGCGTTTGAAATACTGCTCCGGATCTCGTTCGATTCCATCTTGCAGACGTTCATTAAACATGAGGTGGACGTGGGGCTGATCTTTGCCGTCCATTGCTTTAGGGTTATGAATCGCAAATTGATATGGATATTTTGAGCCGATCTCGGATTGAATGAAGTCCTCAACCAGTTCTAGGCGTTGCTCGGCATTCATCTCTCTAGGTAGGGCAATTTCATATTCTCGATAGGTACTGCCATTTTTGCGCTCGTAAAGGTCGGCTGCTTCCCAAAAGGTAATCGGATTATGTTCAGCCCATTTAGGCATGTTTCCATAATCGCTATGTTCAAGGTCGGTTTCTGCCTGTTCCTGTTTCAGCTTCTTTTCTTCATCCCGATCAATATATTCGGCATGCGGTGCTGCTTTTCCAGCTTTACCAACTTTGATACTCAATCGAGCAATTGCCATAAATTATCCTTGAAGCTTTTTAGTACTTCTTTTTTTCATTCAATTTTCAATTGAACGAAAAAAAGAAGTGTCAGGGTTTTAGGGATGAAGTCCCTAACGTGCTTAGGTTTCTCAATTAAATTGAGAAACGTCTAAGCGCGCCATCAAATTTTTGATGGAAGTATAGGCGAAAATATCTAGAACGACTTTAACAAAATTACGTTAACCAAACGTAAATATTTTGTTATCGTTCTTTGAGTATTGAGCCTGTACTTTTGCCGTATCAAAATTAAGGAATTGAATATGAACAATGAATGGCTATCCGAAAAAATCACCTATATTTCTGCTTTGAAGAACCCTAGTGATGCTCAAAAACTTTTACTTGAATTAGCTACAATTCAGTACAGAACACCCGACCAAGAGAAAAAACTGAATGCCTTAATTAAAGCCGAAAAAGCCATAGATCGAGCAAATAAGCAAAAAGTTGCAGTTAGAAAATTATTGAATGCTGAAAAGGAAGCTGAACGCAAAGCTCGTACACGGCATCTCATCCAATTAGGCGCACTTTTTGAGATTGCTAACTTAGATCAGCGTGACCCTGCGGAATTACTTGGTGTACTCCTTAAAACTGCTGAAATTGATCCCAATGATATGAAATGGAACATTTGGAAAGAGTTAGGACAAGAAATATTAAATAAACGTAAAAAGAATAATTAAGCTAATTACTTTATTTGTTAAAATTAATTGCTTTTTTTTATTACATTTATAGGGTTTTTATGAAAAAATTATTATTGATTAGTTTATTAACACTATCTATGCAAAATGCTTTAGCTAACTCTAAATGCACTATTGTATATAATACGGGAAATGAAGTTTTAAAATATATTGTTGACGAAATGCCAGCTTTTAATTTTGAAAACTTTGATGAAGTCTGTAAAAATTTAAAAAATGCAAATGCTAAAGTTAAATTAACTTCTATTAGTAGCATATCAGATAATCAAACTACAGCCATTGTAACATCTATTGTTATGGATAAAAACTTACCAATTTATTCAGATATGTCTTTTAATTCAATGACATGGAGCCAAAATAGAAATACAGCAACTGAAAAAAATTTAACAATAGATGCTGTAAATAATGCTTTAAATGGAATTACCAAAGAACATATTAATAGTTTAAATAAAAATAGAAAGACATTAGGGTATAAATCTTATTGATATATTTAAAATAAACCAAATCTCATTTATTTAATTTAAATAGCCTAAGCAAATTATTTAATTATACACATCCTATTACTACTACACCTTCAAAGAAAATTGTTCTCAACTCTCTCAACCGTTCACCAAGCGTCGCACTTTGTGCTTTGGCTTTGGAAACGGTTGAGAGAGTTTCGGCAATACTTTCCCTAAAGGAGGTCATTTAAAAAAATGACGCATCCTTTAAGTATTGCCGATTTACCGCATATTCTTTTGGCTTCGGAGCCACGTATATCGGTCGTATCCGCACATGGTTTTGCTGACCATGCAGACAAGGACTAAAGGTCTTGCACCTTCTCCCACACGCTCCCTGTCGAAGTATGGCGATATCTCTGCGAGGGTTTCCCCAACATGCAACTTAACCGACCTATACAACTACTTCCAACGCTCCGCCTTTGTGAGAATCCCCTGTAAGCGGTTTAGCCTTTCAACTATCGCTACGTTGCACCAGTGACACTTA
>NZ_VOXW01000039.1:0-7634 GCF_013420555.1 Acinetobacter sp. Q85-2 | reverse complement strand
TCTCTGCCCAGCTGCAAAGCAGCCATGGTGCGACCCAACTGAACCTGGGGAACTTGAGCCATCCCAAAGCCAGCGCTGAAAGTGATGGCCGTGGTGAAGGTTTTGAACTGAGAACCGATCAGTGGGGGGCAGTTCGTGCCGGAGAAGGCTTACTGATTTCGACCCATCCACAGGCACAAGCCGAAGGCAATCATCTTGATACCAGTGAGGCCAAATCCCAGATTGAAGGCTCACTGAACAATGCCCAAGCTTTAAGTGAAGTGGCTAAAAACCAGCAGACCAATCCTTTAGAAGTTCTCGATAACTTAAAGAACTTTTTAGAGCAGATCGAACAGCAGGATGAAAATAAAGCTGCTGCTTTTAAACAGGCCTTAATGATTCTTAGCGCACCAAACTCTATTGCCTTAAGTAGCCAGCAAGATGTACATCTCTCTGCTGATGGTCAGATCAGTCACAGTGCCGGAGAGAGTATTAACCTCAGTACGCAGCAGTCTTTGATTGCACATGCCAGCCAGAAACTAAGCCTGTTTGCAGCACAAGACGGTGCACGTTTATATGCCGGTAAAGGCAAAGTCGAGATTCAGGCACAGGGTGATGGTGCAGATCTTATTGCCAGAAAAGGGGTGCAAATTATTTCGACGGAAGACAGGATTGAAGTCAAGGCGAGTAAAAAAATTATATTGGTGGCTGGAGGAAGTCAGATTGAAATTAGTGGTTTAGGTGTGTTGCCGACAACTGCTGGGAAGTTTGAGGTGAAAGCGGGGCAGCATCTGTTTATGAATGGAGCTAATGTGAATACTCAGTTAGCGAAGATGCCTGAGACTGGAATATTTAGTAGACGGTTTGATTTTAAAGATCTTATTTCTCAAGAGCTACTGGCAGGAGGCTTTAAATATAAAGTCATAAACAAAGATAAAAAAACTGAGTTTATAGGTACACTTGATCAGAATGCACGTACAGAAAGAATATTTAGTGATAATCCTGATAATATCGAAATATTATTATTAGGCAAATCTGATAATGATTCGGATAAATTACTGCTAATCGAAAAAGAAGTAGATCATAATAAAACTGAAGGTCCAGATGAAGTATGTTGTGGTGAGTATGATGAAGATAACTATGATAAAAATACTGAAAATTTGAATGAGGATAATGATTTAGAAGCAGACTTTAAGAGTTTTGGGATTTAATGGTGGAATTATGAAAAATATAATAACTATATGTGTACTAATAAGTAGTTCAATTTTATATGCTGAAAGTTCAAAAGAGTGCATGCAGTATTGGAATCAGCCTATTAAAAAAATAAAGATTCTTGAAGAGGTTGAATGTGAACACATTTGGGAATTCGGGAAAAATAAAAGTAGTCTAAGTCAATTAAAAGTAATAGATAATTTAAAGCTTAAAACAAGCGATGCACAGTGGTTGTCAACAGGCCAGTGTCAAAAAATTTCATATAATAAAAAGCAATATAATATTTATAATGCAGAATATAAGGAATATGGACACAATATTTGGCTAATTTATGATGATAAAACAGCTTTTGCATACTTTAGAAAAGTAAATAGTAGAGATCAATCGGTTGATTTGAGTTGTAATCAGGTTGGGATAGATCATGAAATAAAATATATACTTAATAGTTATTTAAAAAATAATACATCTGTCAGTATGGAAAAATATAGAGAAAATGATTGGTATAAAGAGCAATAATAATGAAAAAAACGATAATATTTAAAGATGGAACTATAAAAACATTTGAAACTAATTTAGCTGGCTTTATCTCTGCAGTGAGTTTTAAAGAGTCATCATCAGATTTATCTTTATCTTTGAGTCATCCTATTAATATGAGATGTGCTAAAAAAGTTAATACAAATGGTTACATGGGCTTGTTTCAATGGGGGGAATCAGCTTTATACGATTTAGGATATTATCTAGGTGATAGGGGGATATCCTATGAGGATCTTAAAAACGTAAAAAGAGAGTCTGCTTTGTATAGGAGGTGGAAAAGTCAATTCTCATCAAATAATTGGTCCGGGAAGTGGTCTGGAAAAAGAAATATTAATTCAAAATCTGATTTTTTGAATAGTCCTAGTGTTCAATATGAAGTTATCAAAGAATGGATAGAATATCTCTGTAAACAAATAAGAAATAATAATTTAAATGAGCATTTTGGAAGAACGATCCAAGGAGTGGAAATCAACGAATCTGGAGCGATTGCTGGAATACATTTAGTAGGTATTGGTGGTCTAGGAGCCTTCTTAGGTATTGCTAATTTTTCCGGTCAAAAGCAAACTGATGGCAATGGGACTCATATTAAAAAATATATTCAAGACTTTGGAGGATTTGATTTAGAAAAATGCTGTAATCGAAAAATATATATTCAATTAAAAGACCAAAATGAAAACTTATTAAGAAGAAAAGAAGTTACAATTATTTCAAAATATTCAGGAAAGTCCTTCTCTGGAGAAACTAAAGTAAAAGTAAAAAGTGATGAAAATGGAAATCTTCCTGTCATTGTTAGACATCCATTGACTGAGATCAAAATTGCAGCTGATGGTAAAGAGTCTAATCTTATTATTCAAAAAAAAGATCAGAAACAATATGGAATTATACAAAATTTTGAAGTTTCAAGATTTCCGGCAACTTTAGAAGAAAACAGTACGCCACAACCAAAATCTGAACCAACTAAGACACCTCAAGAAGTAAGAAATGAACAAAACTTAGCTGAAATTAAAAGAGATAGTATTGCTGAGAATACTAAAGATATTAGTTTTAATATTCAAATTGTAGAAGGTGATACAGGAAAGAAAATTTCTAATATGAATTTCTTCCTTACATATAAGGGAAATATAAAAAAACATACAGCAAATAGCCAAGGTATCAAGCAGAATATAATTGCTGAGGTGGGGCAAGATATTGAAGTTTCTGTTTCAGGAGAAGCTGAAAATCAGAAAATATATCATTTTAAAGTTGAAAAATCATTATCTAATCAAACTATAAAAATTAAATTACCAGTTCAAAGTTTCAAAATAATCGTAAAAAAGGACGATAAATTAGTACCAAACCTAGCCCTAACTTTGTTTTATAGGGGAAGAGAGATTTCCAAGAAAACAAATTCTTTAGGTGAAATTTCTGTAAGAATGTTAGTTGGGTTTGTATATGGATTTGGTGCTGGTAGTAAATCATTAACTAAGGTAAGGGTAATACATAATAGTTCATCGAGAGTTTTTCGAATTAATGAGGGCTTTGAAAAACTTTCAAAACAGGTTGTTATGACCCAGACTCAATCAAATAAACAACAGCCAGTTTTAACATCAAATCCAACTAGCCCTATACCTCCAGCACAACCTGCCGAAGTTAAGCATGAACAACCGAAAGCCATACAGCAAAATACCTATACAGAAAATAGTGGTAAACCTTTGACAACTATCAGTAATCAAGCTCCACCAACCAGTGATATAACACGCTATCATATTTATCATGATGGAAAAATTAAGAGAGAAAATAAAGCAGCCACAGGTTATGCTGAGTTTATATTTTATGAAGCAAATGGAACAGCTCATAATTTGGGTAAATCAAGATTTATAAAAGCTCCATTGCGTAAATCTGGTAATGAAATTATTGCTGGAAATTGTTACTTAATCGACTTTACAAAGCATGGATTATATAGAAAAGGAAATTTAGGTTATAAGTGGTTTATAACTGGGGGAAATATAAGATTTTATTTGAATGGTATATCAATGGCTGCAATCTTGGGTAGCTTCATGAATTTAGGTTATGAGGAGTATCCAAGTTCTGGTGCAAGTTTAATTGATGGAAGTTCACAGAAACCTAGTGTAACACATAGAAATGGCGAAGCTTGTGACTTTAGATACTTAGGAAAAAATAATGCTCATCGGACAGAGGCTATTTGGACGCAAAATAGTAATTATGATGATCAAAGAAATATAAATTTAGTTCATGAATTTAAAAAGTTTGGTTTTACTGTATTCTATACCCAAGATGGATATACAAAAAGACCTAAGATCCCAGGTACAGGTTATGCTAAAAATCATTATCACCATTTACATATTGGTACATGTGTGCCAAAAATTCAGGATATTTAATATATGTATAAATTAATGTTTTTTTCTTTAATTTTAATTCTAACAGCTTGTAATTCTAATAAGGCAGTGGGATTAAGTAATAATAATGAAGTAAAAAAAACGATTATATCTGAATTTTCTAAAATGAATATTGGTGGTGATTTTAAATTATTCTCTAAGAGTGGTGAAATTAAAAAAATAGAAAATACTGATATTGTTGATAATTGCTTGTATGCTGAAAGTAAAGATGGTGATGTTGATTATTTGGTTTTTAGTAATAAGATTTCAACAGCAACATATTTGAACTCAGTTTTTTTAGGAATTAATTCGTCAGAATTGAAATCAAAAATTAATGATTTATCTTTAATTAGAAGCGAATATGATGAAGCTACTTACTATTTACAATATGATCTTGATGAAAGGTATGGGGTGAAATTCTATTTAGTTGATGATAAAGTAATTGAAGTGACTTATGGATTACTTGATAAATTGCAATACCAAGAAGGATGCTCGTGATTGTTATTAATTTTTTATTAAATTGAAATATAAAGCCGACTCTCGTCGGCTTTATAAATTATCCTTCCAGCACTTTTTCCAGCAACTCTTCACTTGGAGCGAAGTAGTAAGCACCATCTAAAACGGTGAAAAAATGCAGTAAATGGTCATGAATACCATCTCCTGAGGTTCCAAACATACGCTCAAGCATAGCATCCAGAATGGTTAAATTCTTGGTATAGGTAATAAAGAATAAGCCTTGGTCATCTTGCTCATCCCCATACGGTAGGGAATGACGCAGAATTTCCATTTCTTCACCTTCATCATCTTCAACCACGGTACGGGTGACGTGGGTATTTTTAGATTTTACATCATCTGGTTGGTGGAGGGGTCCTAAGTAAAAGAAGGCTAGAGATACCAGATTAGTAAATGAAGCAAGAAACGGTTATATAGATTTATTGGTTTTCTAGGAATTAAGAATTCAAAAAATTAAGAGATATAGCTAAAAAGTAATTATCAGGTAGAAAACTAAGTGATTAGAAATTTTATATTTATAATAACCCGAATCCTGCTTAAGCCAATTATTCTATAACTTGAATTGTTGGCTTATTCTGATGAATCAGTTGATATGCACACAAGGATGCGTAAATCCCACTTAAAAATCCATCAAGACTACGTGCTTTGCTCGTCACTAAATTGTACTGACCTTTCAATAAACTGAATAACGTTTCTATTTTATTACGCTGTTTTAAGTGATATTCATCTGATGTACAGAGTTGGACGGGTTCCATGTTCTTTTGATGATAGGTAATTAAATCAATACCTTGGTCTTTTAATCTACTTTTTAAATCTTAGCTGATATAACCACGATCTCCATAAAGCTTTACTTTTAAACCCACAACTAGATGCTCAACCATTTTTATATCAGCAATATGCCCATTGGATAATACTGAGCTCGCGATCGCCCCAAATTGATTCATCACAACATGTAATTTACAACCATAAAACCATCCCATTGAGCTTTTACCTCGAGTTGCTATTTTAGCCAATGATTTATGTCGTTGAATGCGTTGATTTTTACACGCCGGAAGAGTCGTTGAATCAATCCATAGATATTGGCTATGTTGACCTCTCATTAACGCTACATGTAAAGCATGTAATGCCAATTGATGCATATTGATGAGATGCACTATCCTTTGATAACAGGGTAAACTTTTAAATAAATGCACTTTATCCTGTTTGAGCCATGAAAAAAATGCTTTGAAATTATTGAAATAAGAGCATTTATACCAAATGGTGATAAACACAATTTCTGAGATACTAAGTTGAGCAGGTCGAATTCTTATACAGCGCTGGCTTTGTTTGAGAAACTCCCAATAAGTAGCTTCAAATTGAAGAAAAAAGTCATCAATTAGGTAGAATAATTCGGTACTATTGAACATCAGGACTAGAGTATAGGTTTGGTGTGGTAACTTAACTGATGGCTCTAGTCCTTCTGTTTTTCGAGTCAATTTCTTATCCGCGATTCAGGTTATTTAAGGATTAAAATGTGAATGTTATAGGTAAACTATTTATTTTGAATCTTTTATTTATCTCTTTAAATTCTTATGCAGTAACTCCTGAAGATTTCTTATATCCAGATGCCTTAGAGGTAGAGTGTAAAGATGGAAGTCCTATGCAAGAAGACTTAATGTATTGTGTTTCAGGAAGTTATTTAGATTCAGATAAAAAATTAAATATAGAATATAAAAAAAGAATGAAACTATTAAAAGGAACTAAAAAAGAGAAATTATTAGAAAGTCAGAGATTGTGGTTAAAAAATAGAAAATATAAATGTATCTGTGAATATTCAGCTGCAGCAGGAGGACATGAAGCACCGATTTATTTAATAGATTGTTATGCTCAGGAAAACTACAAAAGAGTAAAATTTTTAGAAAATTATAAATAGTTTAAAAACCTCTTCCAATAACTCCTCACTCGGCTCAAAGGAGTAAGCGCCATCTAAAGCGGTCACAAAATGCAGTAAACGGTCATGAATGCCATCCCTTGAGGTGCTAAACATATGCTCAAGCATCATATACAGAATGGATAAATCCTCGGTATAGGTTTAGTAAATGAAGCAACAAACGGTTATATAGACTTATTGGTTTTCTAGGAATTAAGAATTCAAAAAATTAAGAGATATAGCTAAAAATTAAAAGTAATTATTGGGTGAAAATCTAAGTGATTAGAAATTTTAAATTTATAATAATATTTTATTTTTAATGGTGTATTGCGTGAAAAATACTTGAAATATCTTTATCTAAATTTTAATATAATCTAAAGGGCGATGAAGTGAAGATTAAAATTTTTTTTGAAAGATGTGATTTTTGATTGTTTTTAAATCCTTACTTCCTTAAATGAATTGGAAAATTTTATCTGTAAAATTAAGCTGAAAATATAATTTTAAAATAATATCTATTTTTTTGTTTTCTTAAAATTATATAAAATTTAGATTAAAATATATAGGATAGTTAATAAGGGCTTTGTTGCACAAAGATTTCATAACTATATGATTTTAAAAGTTTTGATTATTTTTTGATCCAAAATTAAATTTATTTAAATCAGATGCTTACATATTTATGCAACAAAGCCAGCAAAAAGTAATCTTGAGCATAGATATAATGGTTATGAAATTAAATATAAATTATTACAAAGTTTTACTAAAGATTATGAAGTTGAAAAAGGAGGTCCTATTTTAGAAATGTAAGTCGGAGTCTATAAGGTTTTAAAAAATAAGTGTGTAATTGTTGCAAGAGTTGATGGGGATTCTGGAGGTTATGGGAGTGAGGATATTGTATATCTCTATAATAAAAATTTTTTATTAGGTTATAGCTTGAATTATAGTTATTTATTTTTAAATAATGAGGGTGCTAAAAAATTAAGTAAACTAACCTGAATCGCGGATAAGAAATTGACTTGAAAAATAAGAGGACTAGAGCCATCAGTTGAGTTACCACACCAAACTCACAACTCTAGTCCTGATGTTCAATAGTACCGAATTATTCTGCGTAATTG
>NZ_VOXW01000038.1:0-7639 GCF_013420555.1 Acinetobacter sp. Q85-2 | reverse complement strand
ATTTTTAATTTTCTTTAATGATACAGCCATCTAAAATCACTATTCTTCTATTATGTGGTGGTATTTTCAATGCTACTTACCCCCACTTATTAAGTCAAGCATATCTTGATTACCACCTAACATTTCGCCCCCACTAACCTAACATTTCGCCCCCACTAACCTAACATTTCGCCCCCACTAACCTAACATTTCGCCCCCACTAACCTAACATTTCGCCCCCACTTAAAGTCAAAAACCTAACATTTCGCCCCCACTTAAAGTCAAAAACCTAACATTTCGCCCCCACTTTAGTGTCTGAAACACTGATATAGCAATACATTGAGACTGGCCGTAAAGCTTTTTAAAAGCTTTTTAAAAGCTATTAAAAGCTTTTAATAAAGCTTTTAAAATTAGTAAATGAAAAAATAAATGAAAAATTGCCCTTGGTTTTCGCTACGCTCAAACTCTATTGAATCTCGCTTTCGCTCGATTCGTGGGGCAATTTTTAGTTAATATTCTTGTTACTTTAAGAAAAGGCAAAAGCAACTCGGAATTCGCTTCGCTCATAAGTTTTTTATGCTCGCTTCGCTCGGTCTAGGTGCAAAGATCAGCATGTGATCTACTTTCAATTTGTTGAAGCAAATATTTTAAAAAGCAGTTTTTCAGGGAGTCTAGGCGCAAATTTTCGTTGTGTCGCTCGTAGACACTCGCTAAAGAGGATCTGAGATGAGCAAAGATAAAAAAGATGAAGATTTGGTTTCTCTCTCGATGAAGAACTTCAACAAACCACGATGGTTTAGAGCCAATGAAGATGGTGTCTTTTGTGAAGTAACTTGGGAGGAGTTCTTTAAAAACCATGATGACCCAACAGGGTTAGAAGATTTTATGACAGATCGAGAGCAAGATACACCAAGAGATGTGGATTTATAGCGCATGGTTTGCTGTATTTGGCGTTTTATTGGTCATTCCTATTCTACCTATAGGTTTTAGTTTAAAGTGCCTTAAAACGCAAATGGTGAGCATTTAGACAACCCACCTCGTTTCGATATTCTGTTGGCAAGAATATCCGAGGGGGTCTAAAAAATGCTTATAACGTATGCACCGTAAAATTTTGTCGAAGTGCCGATTGCCAACCAACCAACACCAAACTTTAAAACGCTAATTTTATTCATAAAATCAGAAAATATTTATCCTATGGTGGATAACAACCTCGAAAAACTATGTCTTCAGAAGTTTAGTTTAGTTCGAGCGACCAACTCGAACAGCAGGGGAGACCAATCCCCATTTAACCTTTTTGACTCTCCTGTGGCTTTAAATCCACAGCCTTCAAGCACTATGACCATGCAGGAAGTAACACACTCAACTACAGTCCCCTATAGCCTCAACATCACTCTTTCGCAAAACCACGATTCCCTTAACAAGTCATTTCTGACAACGGTAGCTATGGTTTTTTAACCAACTTTTGATAAAACAACTCAAAAGAAAATTCTTATTGATTATCAATTTTACCTGTAATTATAGATTACTATCTATTTTACAAATAAAAACAACAACTTATTCAGAATTATTACAGTACAACTTCGGCAAAAATCTGCCTTATATGCGCTACTAAAGATCGCTCCAACACATCTATGTCGATAACTAAAAATTTAGTTATTCAAAAACTTAGGTGACAAAACCTAATGACATAAAAGTGCGTCCCAAGTTATCAATTGAAGTCTTAACAAGCAGTACGTTCATCCACTAAGTTTCTAAGCTTTTTCCTTGCTTTTCGGTACGCAGTTCCAAAATACCGATTCCGCAGCTTAAAAAATATCATCATGGGTAGAACACTTACTTAGCACAGTCGATGAGGATCTCTCCCCACCTTTAACACGTTTAAGCTATACATCGACCTTTCGAGCCAAAATGGAATGTCATCACGACAAATTCACCACCTGACCCAAAAGTGCCACTCTCGCCAGCTTTCACCTTGATCGCCTGTACCCTCTCGAATACCGCAGAAGCCATCGTGTGTGCCACGCACCTCGCCAAACCATAAAGATTCAGCGAAGAACGGTAGTTATTAACGCTACTCTCCATCTATGGATTTCACTCACTATTTCTTCAAAAGCAGGATTTCAGCCCTTTCAGCCTAGAATGGGGTTTAACCCATTCGCCACCTTTCGGTGATTCCGTTTCCTTGTCGCCCAACTTCAAGAACCAACAATGAAGTGGATTGAGTAGAATTTGAGGGTAGGCAAAAGCCACCCCTCATCAGCCCTCATCAAAGCGTACCGAGCTACGTTTCCGCAGCAGTCCGCTTCGTCAAGCAGTTTTCAGGCTGTCAACCTTTCCACTGTGAGCTGTTGAAAATCAAAATTTTTAGTGTGCCTAACGGCACACTAAAAAACGGTTAGGTCTTTTAGGTGCGTTGGTCAGACACACTTCACAACTGATGAGAAAATCATAATGCACAAAAAATATGCTGTCTAGGTGCGTTCGCATGGAACTACTTATTACCCTCTTACAAACACCGTCTAGAAGTCCTTAAAACTTGCTTCGCAAGTTCACCATAGCTTCGCTATGGAAAAAGCAAAAAACAGCTAAAAACCAAAAATCCTTTTACTCGATTACAATGCTAGTTTTTGATCAAAAAACAGCGTATTTTGTGAATTAACCCTTGATAACAATGATTGGAAATATTTTGGATGATAATTTTTAGTCCACACACAAAATTTACAATGCAACGGCTCGCTGACCATGTTGCCAATGGCGCATATTTTTATTTCAGCTTTGAGTACGACAGTTCTAAGAAATCCATTGAATCCGTTTTGGATAAGATGACAGAGCGTTATGAGTTGGGTATTTCACCAAGACAGCGTTCTTACCGCCTAGAAAAGGGTCATCCTATTTGCACGATGATCGTGCAAAGAGATGTCTTTAATGAAAATAAATGGTTTCTGTATTGCTTATTCACTACGCCTACAAGTAGAGATTTCAATACTTTCAACGGTATTGAGATTAATAAACTTGCCAAAGAGTCGGAGCGTTTGAAGATTCAGACTCTTAAAGAGAAGTACAAAGGCTTTAAGTGGGATCTTGATTCGATCTCAGCAGAAAAGACCTTGATTGCAGACTACTTCAAAGATAATGAGCCAAAACAATTTGTCTTAAAAAATCCAATTGCTGTCAAACCTACTGCCCTGGTGACTATGGAGCTTTTTAGAGATACGCATAAGACTTATAAACAGCTCATCTTGGGTGATGAAAAAGACTACAAAGACAGAGTAAGGGCTTATACGTGGACTTGGCGATATACAAAGCAAAGTATTGAAAAAATTAAAACTAAATTTACTGATTCTATTAATAAATTGGCTAGTCAAAAAAATAGTTCTCTAGCAGAGAAGAACCGAGCCGACATTAAAAATCTATTCCTGATGGTTGAAACATGGTCTGTTTTCAAAGCAAGCCGTTCCCAAGCAGGGCAGATTATCCATTTTGCACAGCGTTTTTTAAAGTACAGGTCTAAGAAGCAGAAAACATGGATGCAGATGGAAATTGCTACACCACACTTGACCTATCTACCCCGATTGCCGACCTATGCGGATACGATCCATGAATATAATTACAGACGTAATCTTTTTGATGAATATGGTGTGGAAGTGCCTTTGAAACTCATTAAAGACTACTATGGTGGTGGCTATTACAACATACCGATTCAAGCCTATGTAGCTAAAGAATTAGAAATGCGTGAGAATGGCAAAGCCATTGCTCAAAAAGCGGATGAGCTTTACTTACAAGTGCTTGAAAATGAGTAAATCCGCTAAGAGAAGCTATTAAATACGGACTTTGAATAGGTTCTAACATGCAAATTTCGTATAAGAGATTTTATGTTAAATAAGACTATTAAGATCAGTTATAATTATCCAATAAGTGATTAAAAATAATAAGGTAATTTATGTCTACATGGGTGTGGGTACTTATTTATTTGGCAGTTAGCTTAATGTTCAAATGGATTATTTCATGGGGTGGAGCTGATTATATTAAAGGCTGGAAGAGTATCTTTTTCTTAGATATGGAATCAAGCTCATGGAATGAAGAACAGCTTAGAGCTATGGCTTTGTTTCTATGGATAGCATTTACCATTCTTTTTATTATAGGTTTAATTTACCCCGAATTTAGATTCTATAAGCTTAAAAATAGTTTGTAAAAAACGGAGCTTAAGCTCCGTTTTTATGGGTGATTTTTTAAATCATTCAGCATTGCATCACGTAAAATCTTATTCATACGTGTCTGATAGCCTTTGCCTTGTGCTTTTAGCCATTGCATGACATCTGCATCAATGCGTACTGTAGTCACTTGTTTAGTTGGCTTATAAAACGGATTTTGGACAGCATTTTTCCAAAAGCTTTCATCAAGTTCAGGAATGTCGGAAAAGTCTATTTCACTGTCTGCGCGTTTAGCCAGAGCTTCAAGTCTTGCCTTTTGTTCTTCAGACAAAACAGGAGGTTTATTCAAATCTACTTTGTACGTAACGGTTTTGCTCATACTGTTTCCTCTCTTTTTTCTCTGCCTGTCGTGCCGAAATAATGCGGATATGATCCATCCCATTATGGTCTTGTACTGTGTGGGCCACCAATAAAACAGCTTGCCCATGTACCATACCTATCGCTTGCCAACGATATTCACCATTTTCAAAGCGATCCTGTTTATATAAGGCATGAGCATCGTAAAAAACCAATGTCGCATCTTCAAAAGCTATACCATGCTTTTTAAGGTTTATTTCTGCTTTATGCTCATCCCATGAAAACTCAATTTCCATAGTTGCATCGCTTTTTGTTAATATAAAAATGTTAATACAAAATTGTAAATTTTGCAAAGTTCTTCCATTTTTTATTGGCAAAAGCTTACAGAATCGAACATAAAAAAGCCGACTTGTTTCAAAATCGACTTTTTGCTGATTTCTTAGCCATGACTAAATTTTTAAGTCATTGATATTTATACTAATATACAAGTGTATTGCGTATAACCACCATTATGTTAAATGTATAACTTTATAAAGTGTTAATTTTAAAGTCTTCCAATGTTTTGCCTTTTTCTTCTAATAAATTATGAACAAACTCAGGCTCTAATTTCAGCATCAGTTCAATAGCATCATGGATTTTCCAAAATTGTAATTCAGGATGATCTATTATTTGGATTAAATGGTTTTTAATTAAAGGAATATATTCATCGTATTTTTCATCATCAATTAACCAAAATAAGCGACTAATATCAAATGGTTCTGTATTAGATATTTCTATAATCTTTTGTATAGGATGAAATATTTTTATTCTAGCCTGTTCACCAAATCCTAGATCAGCTTGGAATGCCCAATAACGAACAAAAGCTCTAAGTACATGCTGAAGTGTATCATCATAACCATGTAAACGATGATCTATATAACCAACTAATTTATTTTCATTTAATAAATTTACTAATGCATCAAAACCAGAGGATTGTCCCCAATTAGTCAGAAGTTTTGCTGCCTCAAATACAATATTTTCATCAGAAGAATTTAATAAATTTATGACTTGTTCTATACGATCTTCAGGAATATCTTCTGGATCTAAATCTGTTGCATCACATGCGTAATCTGCATGAGTAGGAACGTCATGCAGTAATACAGAAATTTCTTTATTCATTAAGCCACTCATTAATAATTATCTTAAGATTTTCTAAAATTAACATAATACACCTTATACGAAATGCTCTAAATTATTTGTTTTAATTCAATAGTTTATTTCGTATTGAAAAGCCCAATCACACCCGATTGGGCTTTTTTTATGACTTTTCACGTTCCACGCTTAATAAGTAAGCAATGTTCCACACTTTTGTTTAGCTAAAAATAACAATAAAACCTTACTCATCTGTAAAAACTGCCCGAGCTAAACGGCCCAATAATCCCCTTTTTTTAGGTTCCGGTTCAACGTGTTCAGGAATAGGTATACGCTTGTTGTCTTCCCCAAAAGTAGTCAATGCGTCATAGTTCGACTCAATCTCTGGCCGAGGATCTGTTGCTATATTTAGATTAGTAGATTCATTTAGCTTACTAGTATTTTCTTGTTTTGGCTGTTCTAACGTGCCTTTAAACTCAATTCTATGAGTGAGATCTTCAATATGTTGCATCAAAGACTTTTCTCTTTGATTTGCTAAATCTAACTGATTTTTGAGTAAAGAAATTTGATCTTTTAATACATTTTCAATTTCAGACTGAACGTGTACCTGTACATCCTTCTGGACTTGTTCAGTACGTGTACTGGACTGAACACTGACTGGATTGCCATAAACTCTGATAAGTTCCGATAAGTCTATAAGTCCATCATGATCTCTTGATAATTCACCACTTTTTATAGATTCATAGATTGTTGTTCTTGATTTTTTAAAAGCTTTACTTGCGTCCATTATGCTAAATTTTGTTTTGTTCAATGTAATCCCTCAGCGCGTGTTTAAGCATGTTCATCTGAACATCTTAGCTGAACATATATCTTATTTTGAATTAAATCGTACTTTTCTAGGTATAGCAGCAATTTTTCAAACTTTTTGTTCAATAGTAAAGTCGATATTGAATTCTGCTAGTTTTTCAATCCATCTATTACCTTCGTTATTTTTAAAATCAATTTTTATTCTTTCTACTAATTCGTCTGTAGTCTCACCAGATTCTTTGAATCTCAAGCTCAATTCTTCACTTTGAATTATCGTTAAATAAACCATTTTTGCAGTTATTTTATTTTGCTCTTGGTTACTACCAGTTTCACTTTGTTGATTAGCTCCAATAGTTTTCTTTTTTCTAACTATAAAATTAACATGACTAGCTTTGCGTCCTTCTTTCTTGACTGCTTTAAACTCAATAGTAAGTTCTGTTTTAGAGTTAATGTCATCAATGTGGGGTTTAAGAATAGTACTTTTGAAATCTCTATATTCTGGGTATGAATTTTCTGCTAGACCTAAAGCACTTTTTAATTCTTTGATGGATACATCGAAATTAGACCGAAATTCATTTTGTACCAAGAATGGGTAAAGTTTTAAACCGTGACCATGTAAGGCAACAGCCGATTTAACTTTAAATTTTGTATACGAATTTTGTTTATTAAAAACATACATAATGTATAGGGCAAAATGCGTGAAAGAAATATAAAAACATCCATCCTTGTATGAGCATGTACTAATGAGTCTTGTTCGAATATCTCGATCTTTTCCAGGATGATAAAAAACTACACTGTGGTCGTAGAGAGCATCTACTACTCGGTTTAAGGCTACATAAGCACTGCTTGGCTTTAAGCCCGTCAATTCAGCATATTCTTTAGCTGTTACAGTGAATTCTGTTGTTTCATTGGGATCTGATGCTAGCCGAACTTTAGGGCTAAAAAAGAATAGCAATTTTAGAATATCGTCTTTTGGTGATTTCTCATGCTTCAATTGCCAGAAAATATTTTGAAAGACAGCATAGTCTTTTGGATAACGTTTGGCAGGTGCTGAAAGAGGAAAAAGAGATTTGTCATGTTCCTCAAAATTTTTAATTTTCTTTAATGATACAGCCATCTAAAATCACTATTCTTCTATTATGTGGTGGTATTTTCAATGCTACTTACCCCCACTTATTAAGTCAAGCATATCTTGATTACCACCTAACATTTCG
>NZ_VOXW01000037.1:0-7788 GCF_013420555.1 Acinetobacter sp. Q85-2 | reverse complement strand
GTAATTTTACCGTCTTTTAACTCCCATATCTTGTCTACAACCATATCAAGAAAATATCGGTCATGACTGATAACAAGTAATGCTCCATCAAATGCTTTAAGTTGACCAATAAGTAGATCTATTCCATTGAGATCAAGGTGGCTGGTTGGTTCATCCGCTAGAATGCCATGTACTTGTTGGGAAAATGCGGCAGCAATTTTTGCACGAGTTTCCTCTCCGCCACTCATTGTGTCGTTTTGTACATTGGAAACACCAAGGCGAGATAACATTGCCCGGTCTTCGACCGTTTCTATTTCGATTCCGCCCAGTTGGCTGATATGTGCAAAATCACCAAAACGCTGTAATGTCGCTTCGGCTAAAACAATTTCGCCATTAAGTACTTTGAGTAAACTACTCTTTCCTGCTCCGTTATCACCCACAAGACCAATACGGTCATAAGAGTGAATTTCCAATTCATCAATATCCAAAACATCACGCCCAGCATAATCCAAGCGTATGTTTCTCGCTTTAATAATTAAACTCATTTTTATTTACTCCTGTTTAGCTCTTGAAATTTTTTATGCAGCAAACAGGATTTAGGTGAAAACAAAAGCTAGCATCACAGTGTCCTCCCAAAAAAAAAGCTATTCATCCACAGGGTGGACAAATAGCTAGTCAATTAAGTTATAACTGGAAACTATGCACTAAAAGCATACTTATAAATTAAGCATACTTTTACTTTATATATCCGCATATATTCTTAAAGACACAACAAAAGCCCACCATTATAAAATAGTGTCACTATGCAAATAGTTGTGTCTTAACGAATGCGGATAGAATGCATAAACTTACCTAAAAAATAAAATTCAGTTTTATGATAACTTTACTGTTAAAAGAAGTCTAGACAACCTTGTTTTATGCTTGGATATAAGGCTTATTTTAAAATAATAGTAGTGAAGATTTTCTAAAATTAACATAATACACCTTATACGAAATGCTTGATATTTCTCTTTAAATATCATTATATTAACGTAAGCCGTTCTGGAGTATAGGGCACCAGAACGGCTTTTTATTGATTATTCATGTTCCACGATCACTAATTGAGCGATGTTCCACGGTTTTATTCAGTTTTAATAAACATCATCCGGTTTTTTGAGGAGTCATTATTTCAAGTGCTTGCACTGAAATTGGCTCTTCAAAAAACTGGAGTCTTGGCTAACCATATGGAAGGAAAAAGCGGCTTAGGAAGCCTCTCTTCTTCTGTTCTGGTTCAACATGCTCCGGGATAGGAATACGCTTATTGTCTTGCTGAGGAGTAGTCAATTCGTCATAGTTCGTTGCTAGTTCCGACCGAGGATCCGTTGCTATATCCTGTTTAAAGCTCTGATCGGTAAAGGTAGTCATATTGGCTTTTGGTGCTTCTAGTAAGCGCTGCATAGCTTCAATCTGTTCTTGATAAAACGATTCACGTTCTAAAGATTGATTTTCTCTCTGTATTGCCTGATTTAATTGTTTTTCCAGTATGTCAACTTGACGTTTTAGTAAGTCAACTTCTGTCAAGTTTTGACTGTTAATTGATTGACTTTGATTGACTGTATCCTCTTTTTTTTGTGGTTCCCCAAAAACTCTTAGGGCCTCTGAAAAGTCAATTAATCCATCAGATCCTTTAGATAAATTTCCTTTGTTTATATGTGCATATATGGCTTGTCTTGAATATCCATAAAGCTTAGCTAACTCTGAAACTGACAGTTTTTTCATTATGTAAACCAGTTTTCAACTTGTGTTAATACCTGACTGTTAACTTAACAATTTCAATTAACAATGTCATTGAAATCCTAATTTTCTGAGTAAAGGAAGTAATTCCTTAAATTTCTCTGCATCTTGCAGCATGGCAGCTATACGTACAGCAAACTGCTGATAGCTTTCTGTGCCTTGTGAATATTTACTCATCTCAGGAAGCTCTGAGAGCTTGTTGGCGAATAGATGGCGTTGTTTATCTGTTATTTTTGAAAAGAGGTCTAATGTATTCGGATCTCTTTTAGATTCGACTGAATGCGTGGCTGATTTTTTCTGTTTAAAGCTAAATGAAAAACCAGTAATAGATCTACCTGTTTTATGCTGTTCAACTTTGACAATAATATCGGTATGTTCATTTACTTGTTTTAATGCAATGTCTAAAACATATTTTTTAAAATCATACATTCGTTTGTATTCAGTCTCGAGTACACCTATTTTTTGTCTAAAATCATACATAGTTATGAGAGGCGTTTTTCCAGTACTACGCCATGCAATCAATATTTCATATAAACGAACAGCATAAGCACTTGTTAAATTACTTATTTGTTGTATTTCATACTTTGTAAATTGTTCTTCTAACCTAGTAATTAAAGGCACAATAGCAGGGGCAAAAATAAGTCTAACGACAGCTTCATTATCAATATAAGCCACCTCGCTCACCCATCTTGATTTGTGATTAATAGTGTTACCTTTTTCACTAAGACTCTGATAACTGAATTGTCTTGCAAACAAGTCATCGCAAGCATCTTTTAACGCCTGATAAGCCGTATTTCGATGTACACCAAACTGATTAATATAACTTTCAGCATGAACTGTTAGTGGATCATTAGCATTTATCCCTTTACCCGATTCCCTTGCTTCAACAATAGCTAGGAGAATTAACCTCTGTTCAACTAGATCGAGGTTATAACTGGCATTGATTAAGGCGTTATCTTTAACAACTAGTTCTGTTTTCATATGAAAAGATTATATTTTTAATTCAATAAGACGAGGTTATATAATTATCTCGCTTAATGCAAGGTAAACCTCGTTTTAATGCAAGGTAAACCTCGTTTTAATGCAAGGTAAACCTCGTTTTAATGCAAGGTAAACCTCGTTTTAATATCTCTAGAACCATTATGAATAAAGGATTACAGCTTAATTAAAAGCATTTAAAAGCTTAAAAATAATTAAAAGCCCAGGGAGTAAAAAATTGCCCTTGGTTTTCGCTTCGCTCAAACTCTATTGAATCTCGCTTTCGCTCGATTCCTCGGGGCAATTTTTGGTTCATATTTTCGTGAATTTGAGAAAAAGCAAAAGCAAGATCAAAAGCAGCTCGGAATTCGCTTCGCTCATGAGCTTTTTTTCTCGCTACGCTCGGTTTAGGAATCAAATTTGGAAAGTTCGCACCCATTCGGGATGCTCTGTAAAGCAGGTGATTGATGGATAGGGAGCTTGTAATCAGGGAAAGGGATGGGCAAATTTTCTCAGTTCGCTCGTAGACACTCGCTCTGTTTAGCGACTCATGCCACGAGATTTCATTTTAGGCGCATGTTGCTGTGCTTTGAGCTGTTGTTCCTGTCTGAGTTTCATCTGTTGTTCTGCTTTGATCTCATCCACACATTTTTTAATGACTTGATAGGATGGGTATAGAGTCTGGTATTGCTTGGCTTTGGCTGGATGTTGTTGTTGGTACTGCTTCCAGGCATGTTCTTTGAATTTGTCATTTTCCAATAAATCCTTCACACCATGTTTTTTCTGGTGTTCATGCTGACCTTTCAGCTTTTTGTGCTCCTGGTAAATCGCATCACGTTGGGCTTCCCAGGCTTTTTTTCCAAACAGTAAGGGTTTGTTCTGAGTTAATTCGTTGTGTTGATCGACCAGGCTTTGCAATTTGTCATGACTTTGCTTGAGTCCGCTTTTCACGATCTCCTGGGCAAGCTGCTGATTGAACTCATTTTGATGTTTGTGGTGCTTGGTCAGGGTTATTTCGGCTTGTTTGAGATTACGCTGCATGAAATCCAGGTCTAGATTCGCGTCTTTTGCGCTGATTTCGCGTTTTAGCACTTTGCCAAGGGTTTCCCTCTGTTTTTCCTCAAACAGGGCTTTTTCGTCAATTGGTGGCGTTTTAGCGCTATTTTTGATTTGGATCTGCTGTTCTGTTTTCAGTGTGCTGAGTTTGATCTCATTTTCAGCAATCAGCAGATCCATATTTTTGCTGTATTGCAGCTGAGCCTGATTTCTCTGTTTGATTTCGTCATTGCTTCGGCTGATTTCGGTCTCAATCCCTTTTCGGCGCAGTTCGGTGACTTTCGGCCCTTCGTGCAGCGTGGCTTCTAAACCATTCTCCTGGTCTTTGTAGCTGCGGTGGTCGACTCGGGCAGTGTATCCAGCCAGATCCAGGTGCATATTGCAGATATCGGCAAAGTGTTCGCGCCAGTGTTCGATTTCTCCACTGTGTTTCTGATCCAGTTCCCGGGTTTTCTCGGTGAAGCCTTCCTGAGTAAGTTTGCGTGTGCTCATCAGGATATGCGCGTGATAATTGCGTTCATCACTACCAGATCCAGTATGCGGTGCATGAATACAGGCATCGACGGCTACCTGGTGTCTGTCCACGATACTGGCGCATAGCTCTTCGAGCATGGCCAGGCGTTGTTCCTGATTTAATTCACTTGGAAAAGCGATTTCAAATTCTCGGGCAACTGTCGAGTTTTTTCGGGTTTCCCGTTGTTCAACTTCGTTCCAGAGTCTTTCCCGGTTTTTTAAATGTTCTGGTGCGCCTTCGGGTAAATAAATTTCTTTATATTCCACACCTGTTTTTCGGCTGTAATCATGTTCTCGGCCCTCACGTTCACAATAGATCTTTTCACCTGCCCGATAGGCAATCGCAGCAGTAGCGGAACGCCCTGCTGATCGTGCTACGGTTTTGACTGAAAAGTGGTAAATCGCCATGCCTATTTTCGCTTTTAAATTTTCACGTAGTGAAGTACAACCGTGGATACGGTTGTCGGGGTATTGGGGAGACCCCAATCGTACTTGCAAACGAAGTTTGCATAAGTGCGCTCTTCGAGGAAAACATTACTATACATATAGCACCTTGAATGCATATTCAAGTGCGCTTATGTTAGGGATGGTTTCCCAGGATGATGGTATTGGATTAATGAGCGTTACTGAAACACTAGACAGCAAAATCAAAGCACAGGAAGAAAAGCTAAAGCAGTTAAAGGCTCAAAGACAGGCAGCACTGGCAAGAGAACGTGCTAAAGAGAAAGAACAAGCTCGAAAGGATGATACCAGACGCAAAATTTTAATTGGATCCTGTATGCTAAAGATCACTGAAGATGATGAACAAGCCAGAGCTAAATTAATTGCTCAGATGGATAAGTATTTAACAGATGAGCGTGACCGAAAGCTTTTTAATTTATAAATTTTGAGGGATAAGTAGTGGAAGATCCAACACTTAATAAGTTAATACGTAATACAGAATTATTCTTCGAACATCACTGGAATGTAGACCTATTAGGAAAGCCTCCTGAATGGTCACCAGTACATTTTAATTTTGGAAAAATTCCTAATTACGATAAACAAGGTGTATATGCGTTTGTCAAAGGGGATTTAGTGACTTATATCGGTGTTGGGACTTCTAGAGGTGCTGGCCGTTATCGTGGTAATGGCTTAAGCGCCAGGGTAATGAAATATTGCCGATGGAATGAAGATAAAACTGAATATATTGCGATAGATCCAAGACTGAAAGATGCTGGATCCATCATTACAATAGGCTTTGAGCGTGATACGGCTTATTTAGCAAATGCCCTAGAAGTTTTTCTTATCTCTAAAATCCAACCTGTCCACAATGTGGTTAAAGTTGGTATGTAATTTCGCATAAGAAATTTTATGTTAAATGATTGTTAGAAATGCCCCTTGATCGAGGCATTTTCTATAAAGAATACTAAAAACTAATTAAAGCCAACCAAGTTTCAAAACAAGGCAGTTCTCAGCAATCATATTTTTAAATTATATAACTCCCAACTGAGCTTTTGCTCCAACGATAAGGCTTTCATTTTGAGTTTCTAAGGCAAATAAACCATACATCAAAGGAGAGGCCGCTGCTCTTTCTAAAGTCTGTTCATATAGTTTATTCCAAACTTTACCCCCTAGTTTTTCATACTCGATGATTAGAGTTTTGAGGCTTTCTTCTCCAAACAAAGTTACATGCCCAGCAAAATCAATCGCTGGGTCATCTATATGGGCTGTTGACCAATCAATAACGCCTGAAACAGCTCCATCCTTTGAAGCTAGTACATGCCCAGCATATAAATCGCCATGTATAAATTGGGTGAAATCTGCCCATAGAACATCATTATCCAACCATTTTCTGTAGCGGGTTTCCAATTGCTCACTTATACCAATTTCAGATTTTACTAACTGCAAATTGTTTGCTATTTCAGGTCTTAAATCTGAAGGTTTCATAATTTTCAAATCATTTTCCCGAACTTCTTTTTCAGGAATACTATGGATTTCAAATAAGGTTTTTGCCAAAGATGTTATGTATTTCGGGCTATCTTTGTCCATATTCCAAATTATTTCATAGGTTTCAGCATCCAAATTTAAAACAGGATTATCTTTAAGTATGGGATAAGCCACTAATTCTGTAGATGAAATTCTCCAATCAGGAACCTCTACAGAAAGATGTTTTTTTACCAATTCTAAAATGCGTTTTTCTTTCTTGATTTGTTCCCTCATGCCATCACGACGAGGAATACGCAGCAACCATTGTTGCCCCTTTGTATCAAGAGCAAAAACGACCTTAAAATCAATGCCCATTTCATTGAAATTCATTTTGTCCGTAAGCAACAAGCCGTGTGCTTCAGCAAGTGATTGAATATCTTGAATTGTCATTTTTAATTTCCTTTAAAGAGTTCAATAATTAATGTTCGGATTAGATTGGCTATCATTAACAATCTCTCTCAAAAGTCTTGATGATTTTGTGGTCTTTGATCTCGTAGATAATGTCAGCAATATTATCGACCAATTGCTTGTCATGAGATACGAAGATAATAGTTCCTGCATAGGACTTCATCATTGTTTCTAATGCGGCAATACTTTTTAGGTCAAGATAGTTTCCTGGTTCATCCATAAGCAAAATATTATATTTTCCTAAAAGCATTTTGGATAAAAGCAGTTTGATGATTTCACCTCCCGATAAGTCGGATAAGTTTTTTTGAATATCATTCGCTCCGATCCCCATTGAAGCCAATACTGCACGAATTTCCGCAACTGTGTACTCGCACTCTTCCTGCATAAAGGAGAGCACAGATTTATGCGTGTTAAATTTATATCCTGTTTGTGTAAAGTAGCCAATTTCAGCTTTTGGAGATATGGTTAATCCATCAGCACGTTCTGATATCATTTTTAACAAGGACGTTTTCCCTGTTCCATTCGATCCAGTTATAGCGACTTTAGCGCCAAGCGGTATTATAAAGTTAGCGTCATCAAAGATAGTACGGCTACCAAATTTTAAGCTCAGACCATCTGCCGTAATCGGGAACTTATTGTGCAGTTCTAGGGCTGAACTTTGACGAAAACGAATAGAACGCAAATGCTCTGGTGCTTGAATATCTTCTAATGCAGCCAAACGCTTTTCCATACTCTTAGCTGCCTGATACAGTTTTCTTTGCTTGGTGCCAGTCATTTTTGCATGCCCAAGTCGTCCAGCACTTTCGGTAGAGTTTTTGGATTTTTCTCCTTTTTTCTTATTGTCTAATCGATTAGCTTGCTGGCGTTTTTCTTGCACAGCAGATTCTAATCGCTCCCGTTCCTTCATCATCAGCTCATATTCTACGGCTTGGTGTTGTCGCTCTTCTTCTTTTTGACGCAAGTAATCCGAGTAACCACCCCAATATTCCGTAATTTTACCGTCTTTTAACTCCCATATCTTGTCTACAACCATATCAAGAAAATATCGGTCATGACTGATAACAAGTAATGCTCCATCAAATGCTTTAAGTTGACCAATAAGTAGATCTATTCCAT
>NZ_VOXW01000036.1:0-12256 GCF_013420555.1 Acinetobacter sp. Q85-2 | reverse complement strand
TACCCAAACATCTGGAAAGTTTAATGGAGAAATCTAATCGGTATGTTATACCTGAGAGAAGAGTGAGGAGTTATCCAAGGGTTGTAAAAGGAAAACCTCAAAAATACCCAAGAAAAAGCCAGTCAATTTCTTAACTGACTGGCATTAATCCGGAGATGGGCTTTTGCTGGTATGGGAGGGATAAGAATTAAGGAATTTCTTCCTCTTCAAATTCCGGTTTTACCTGCACAATAAAGTCTTGACGGTTCAGACCACGCCACAGTGCAAAGGCGGTACCAATATAAATCGAAGAATAAGTCCCGACAAAGACACCGACAAACATGGCAATCGAGAACCATTTCAGGCCATCACCGCCCATCAGCATCATCGCCACCACCACCAGTAACAGTGTCATCGAAGTGTGGATGGTACGACGTAAGGTTTCGGTTAAGGCAATGTTGACCACTTCCAGCGGCGAAGCGCCCCGAATTTTACGGAAGTTTTCACGAATACGGTCCGAGACCACAATGTTATCGTTGAGCGAGAAGCCGATAATTGCCAGCAGGGCTGCCAATACGGTTAGGTCAAACGGCCATTGCATCATCGCAAAAATACCCACAGTCACGATAATATCGTGGAACAGGGATAACACCGCACCCATCGCCATTTTGAACTCGAAGCGGATGGTGACATAAATCAGCATCAGGATCAGTGCCAGTGCTACGGCACCTGCAGAACGTACATACAGCTCGTTACCGACCTGACCGCCGACCACATCAACCTTGGTTACATCAGCGCTGTTGCCCGGCAATTGTGCCGCGGCGGTAATGGTCTGGGTCAGGTCTTCGACTTCAATCTCGTCCTGCACCGGCATACGCACCATCAGGTCACGTTCAGAACCCAGGGTCTGTACCACCGGATCACGGAAACCGGCCTGTGTCAGGGCAGAAGAGACATCGCTGGCTTTCACCGGATTGCTGTAATTCAGCTCTGCGGCAATACCGCCGGTAAAGTCCAGACCCAGATTTAAGCCCTTAGTGGCAATAAAGAAGATGCTGGCCACAGTTAAAATGATCGAAAGCAATGCCGCCGGCAAAGCAATCTTCATAAACGGAATGACGCGCTCATCATCCGGACGGCCGTATTTTTTCGGGTTCAGTTGAGTATTCTCAGTCATCATCGATCTCCTTAAATGCTCAACTTTTTCAGGTTACGGCGTTTGCCATAAATGATCTGTACAATCGCACGGGTTACGGTAATGGCCGTAAACATCGAGCAGACAATACCAATCATTAAGGTCACGGCGAAGCCTTTAATCGGACCAGTACCAATTGCGAACAAAATGAACGCCACCAGGAAGGTGGTTAAGTTCGAGTCGAAAATGGTGTTATAGGCCCGGTCATAACCGGCTACGATGGCCTGTTTTGGTGAGGCCCCCCATTTGATCTCTTCCCGTATCCGCTCACAGATCAGCACGTTGGCATCGACCGCCATACCAATGGTAATCACGATACCGGCAATACCTGGCAAGGTTAAAGAAGCACCAATCCATGACATCACTGTCAGGATCATCGCCAGGTTAAATACCAGCGCGAAGTTGGCAATCACGCCAAACAGACGGAAGAACACCACCATCCAGATTGCAACCAGAATAAAACCGATCTGGGTCGAGGTTACACCTTTGTCGATATTTTCCTGACCTAGACTTGGACCAATCACACGTTCTTCAACGAAGTACATTGGAGCAGCCAGGGCACCGGCACGTAACATCAGTGCTAGTTCAGCCGCTTCTTGCGGTGAATCCAGACCGGTAATTCGGAACTGTGAACCTAATACCGCCTGAATGGTTGCGGCGTTAATCACCACAGATTCGGTGTATGGGGTCCGCACTTCAGTTTGGACGCCGGTTTCCGGATCAGTTACATAGCTGATGCGCTGCTTGTTCTCAATGAACAGTACCGCCATACGTTTGCCGACCGCATTACGGGTTGCATCTGCCATCAGCTTACCGCCAGCAGAGTCGAGGGTAATATTTACCTCGGCACCGCCAGTATCCTGGCTAAAGCCACTCGATGCATTCTGTACGCGCTCACCGGTTAAAATACGGCTACGGTTCAGCAGCAACTGACGGCCACTGTCGAGCGATTCAAAGGCAAAGGCTTCAGTGCCCGGTGGTAAGGTCTGACTGCTGAGCTGACCGGTATACGGGTCAATATGCTGATCATTCAGGTCAGAGACCAGACGGAATTCCAGATTCGCAGTACGACCCAGAACACGCTTGGCTTCAGCGGTATCCTGTACGCCCGGCAATTCCACCACAATACGGTTGCTGCCTTGGGTTTGGACCAGTGCTTCGGCCACACCTAGCTCGTTAATACGGTTACGCAGTGTGGTCAAGTTCTGGTTCACGGCATAGGATTCAATTTCCTGCTTGCGCGTGTCGGTATAGGTGAGGCGCAACATGGCACCATCTGTGGTGGCCAGGGCCTGCTGGTTAAACTCGTTGCCGTTACGGCGCAAGAAGTCCATTACGGCTGAGCGGTCGTCATTGTTGGCGAACTGCACGGTAATGGTGTTGTTATTCAAAGACAGGCTGTTGAATTTCAGTTTGTTGTCGCGCAGTTGGCGACGCAGGTCAGTCGCAGAGGTCTCCATGCGCTGGCTGATGGCCTTGTCCATATCCACTTCCAGCAGGAAGTGAACACCACCACGCAAGTCCAGACCCAGTTTCATTGGCTTGGCGCCAATTTTCTGTAGCCATTCTGGAGTGGTTGGCGCCAGGTTGAGGGCCACGACATAATCATCACCCAAGCCCTGACGTAATGCATCTTTGGCTTTAAGCTGTGCTTCACTTGAGTCCAGACGCAACAGGGCTGCGTTATTGGTAAAGCTGTTGTCATGGCTGGCAATATTTTCTGATTTTAGAATTTGCTCTGCTTTTTGTACGATGCTTTGGTCAATTTGGGTACCGGCTTTGGCCCCAGAAATCTGAACCGCAGGTTCATCTGGATACAAACTTGGCAGGGCATATAATGTACTCACCACCAGAACCACAAGGATGAGTAGATATTTCCATGCTGGGTAACGCATTTAATTTTCTTCTTAAAATGAAAAAGTCGTGCGGGCGCACGACTAATTTTTGATTAAAGGTTGTTTAATGTGCCTTCAGGCAGAACTGAAATCACACTGGCACGCTGAATTTTTACTTCTACGCCGCGGTTCAGTTCAACCACTGCAAAATCACCTTCAAGTTTGGTGATTTTACCCATCAGGCCACCAGCAAACACCACTTCGCTGCCTACGCCCAGGCTGTCGATCAGGGCGCGGTGTTCTTTGGCACGTTTTGATTGCGGGCGCCAAATCAGGAAGTAGAAAATTGCAATAAATACTGCAATCATCAAAAGGTTAGCAACCATGCTTGGTTGTTGTGCAGCTTCACCTGCTGCGTGAGCAGTAGAAATAAAAAGGCTCATTTCATTTTCCTAAACTAAAAACTGGAATCAATAACATTGATAATAAATTGACTTGTTCTGCAATTTACCCTGTCTTTTTCTTCAGCGCAAATACTGAAAAGATTAATCTTGCGGACAAGGCGGCACATCCAGACCGCGACGGGCGTAAAAGTCCTGTACAAAGTCATCAAAAGTGCCATTGTCCAAGGCATTACGGATATCTTGGGTAAAGCGTTGGTAATAGCGCAGGTTATGGATGGTACCGAGCATTGAACCGAGCATCTCGCCGCATTTTTCCAGATGGAACAGGTAGGCGCGGGTAAAGTTCTTGCAGGTATAACAGTCACAGTGCGGATCGAGCGGGCTCTGGTCATGACGGTATTTACTGTTACGAATCCGTACCAGACCATCGGTCACGAAATAATGACCATTACGGGCATTACGGGTTGGCATTACGCAGTCAAACATATCGACACCGCGGCGAATCCCTTCCACGATATCTTCCGGTTTGCCGACACCCATCAGGTAACGCGGTTTATCTTCCGGCATTTTGTTCGGCAGATAATCCAGTACCTTGATCATTTCTTCTTTTGGTTCACCGACTGACAGACCGCCAATGGCATAGCCATCAAAACCGACTTCTAGCAGACCATTTAAAGACTCATCACGTAAATCTTCATACATCCCGCCCTGAATAATCCCGAACAGGGCATTTTTATTTTCAAGGACATTGTGATGATGTTCTTTACAGCGTTTGGCCCAGCGTAACGACAGCTGTAAAGATTTCTGTGCTTCTTCATGGGTCGCTGGATACGGCGTACATTCATCAAAAATCATGACGATGTCTGAGTTCAGAACCTTCTGGATTTCCATGGAAATTTCTGGAGAAAGGAATACTTTGGAGCCGTCAATTGGTGAACGGAAAGTAACGCCTTCTTCTTTAATCTTGCGCATGGCACCCAGACTAAAGACCTGGAAACCGCCAGAATCGGTCAGAATCGGCTTGTCCCATTTCATGAATTCGTGCAGGCCACCATGTTCTTTAATGACATCCAGACCCGGACGCAAATACAGATGGAAGGTGTTGCCTAAAATAATTTGTGCTTGAATGTCTTCAATATCACGCGGGAGCATGCCCTTAACGGTGCCATAGGTTCCGACAGGCATAAACACGGGGGTTTCCACCACACCATGTTCAAGAGTTAAACGACCACGACGGGCGCGACCCGATTGGCCTAATTTTTCAAACTTCATACAGGTTCCAAATCAAGGCGAAAAAACAGTTCGCTGATTGTTTGCGCTAAAAGTTCATCATTTTCCTAGATTCTGCCGTGAATTGCTAGTTTTGATGCGTTTTCTTGGGTAAATATTGTGGAGGAAAATCATGGTAATTACATGGCATAAAACTGCTGAATCCGTTGCTGGATTTCATCTTTCGGGAGGGCAAACAGGCCCTGTTCATTACTGTCCATGGCGGCAATCGAGTGAATCAGACGCTGGATATACAGATTGCTGTCAATAAAGCCCGGTTCTAGCGTCAGCAAATAGGCGGCGTGGGCTATTTCCAGATAATCATAGGGTTCAATTTCCAGCAGCTGCGCCAGATCAATCAGCAGGTCTTTATCAATCTGCTGTAATTTTATCGCCGGTGGATGGAATGAAGCATCCAGCAGAGCAGGGCGCTGTTGATGGGCCAGAAACTCTTCTAGTAAGGGGCTCTGCGCATTCAGTTGCCGCGCAGAGTCCGCTGCCATTTGTGGCTGTTTGGCCACCTGCATGAAAAACACCATTGAACTCAGGTCCAGTCCATAGGCATTCGACAAGGCCTGCCGGGCCTGCTGAAACACATTTAGTAAAATCTGTAGGTGGTTCTGTTGCTCGGAGTCACGCTGCTGAGCCAGTGGATGCCCAAAAATATGACATTGCTGAAAGTAGTCTGTGAACAGGCGTTTAAACTGATTCAAATGCTGCTGATGCGGCTGGCTGCGATAGCGCCATTTCTGGGCCGACCATTTGTCATGGTCTGACAGATACTGGGCCGGATCTTCCTGCTCGCTAAACAGGCTGCGCCGGGTGGAAATGGCCAGATATTCAAAACCCAGATATTCATTCAGTACCAGGGCGCAGGCATAAATCTGGTCCTGTTCATACTGCTCATAAAGTTGAAAAAACTCGTGAATGAGTGCCGCTTGAAAGCTCTGCAGATGTTCTAACATGGTCGGGACTAACTTTTTTATTTTTAATCATGCTGTGGTAATGCCTGAGCTATTGTTGATATTTTGCTCAGTGTTCTGATTGTGACAAAGCGCAGCCAAATGTCAACCGGATGTCATCTGCGCGGGGAAAATCTCGCTGTAATCACGACAGGCGGTTTGACATTGAATCAAGAGGTCATCTTGGTTTTAAAAATTCGGGCGATACTCAAAGCCTTGCTGCATGCTTGGATCACGGAACGGGCGAATGGCTTTTTTGCCCAAAGTTAAGGTGTTAATGATGTTGTTTGGGAAAATCTGAATCTGGTTATTAAACAGCTCGACATTGCGGTTAAAAATGGTAATCGCAGCACCGACATTTTCATTCTGTTCTTCAATTTCGTGCATCATTTTTAAATAGATGTCATTGGCTTTCAGCTCAGGATAGTTCTCGACCACCACGTTTAGGTTGTGCAGCAGCTCTTTACTTAAACGCTCAATATGTTGCAGCTGGGCGCTGTCGGTACTGTCCAGTTTCAGGTTTAATACGTTCTGGCGCAGTTCGGTTACTTTGGCCAGCGTGCCCTGTTCAAAACTGGAATATTGCTCCACCACTGGAATCAGCTGTTCCAGAATCTTGACTTTCTGGCGTTCGTAACTGGTGACATCGGCCCAGGCACGAATACTGGCATTGTGATAACGCACAATACTGTTGCGAATCAGAATCCCGATAATCAGCATGGCCAGAATGATGGCCAGAAAAATCATCAATCCCATAGAAATCTCCCCACGTCCAAATTTATAAAAGCTGCAGCAAATGGCGTTGTAATTGTTCTAGATACGGTAATTTAAATGTACGCAGATGTCCACGTAAAGCCGAAATATCCTGAATGGTTTTATAGTTGCTGCTGGCCTGAAACAGGTTCTGGCTACCTACATAGCACAGGATTTTCTGTTCAGGATGAAACAGCAGATCGCCGGGCTGCACATTCAGGAAATTGGCCAGTTTCAGCACCACCGCCGGGGTCAGCTGCCGGGCCATCTGGTGGGTATCGGTGCCATAGATGTTTAACTGCCGGTTAATCTGAATATCACTGGTATGCCACGGCTGGGTATAGGGGTAAGCAAAGCTTTTACGCTGCGAGCTGAGCGCCAGTCCCTGTAACTCGACCCCAAAGACAATGGCACCCCACAGGAATTTTTCAATTTCTTTGAGCCGCATTTTGTTGCCATTCTGGTCTTGGACCTGAATTTCAGAGACATAGCGATATTCAAACAGCATCACCTGATGGGTCTGGCCCTGTTCATCCTGCCAGTGGGTCAGAGCATAGCGGCGAATGTCATTGCTGAGATTGCCTTGCTGGAACAGCGGAAACAGCTGTTTGATTTGCGCAATAAAACGGACCGGCTGGAAGATGACCTGTTCATGCCGGGGAATGCTGTTAAAGGCCAACTGATACTTGAGCGCCAGTGCCTGTTGCTCCAGTTCCTGAATGGCATTGGTGATTGGGCGGCTGGATTCATAACAGAGAAACGCACCAAAGATCAAAAGGCCTCCCAGCAGCAGACACAGCTGCAAGGCCCAGTGCGCCGGGGCCAGCCAGAACAGCAGGATCAGTATCAGGCCGATGATGCCAAGCAAAATTGGCAGCTTGTTTTCAAAACGCAGGCTGATCGGGGCATTCCAGGGATGCAGCCGGTCAAGCAGTTCCTGCTGGGATTTGGCTTGTGCACCAATTTCCCAGAGCCGGGCGAGATTATTCCACACCAGCTGATTCTTCTTGCGGCGAATATGAATGCTGTGCTGAATATTCTCGATTGGCATGGGACAGTGCTCTAGCTGTGGGCCTGATCAATCAGCATGGCATCGCCATAACTGAAAAAGCGGTAACGCTGAGCCACCGCATGTTGATAGGCACGCATGATATTTTCACGACTCGACAGGGCTGACACCAGCATCAGCAGGGTTGATTCAGGCAGGTGGAAGTTGGTGATTAGACGGTCTACCACTTTAAATTTATAGCCCGGATAAATGAAAATCTGGGTATCACCGGTCCAGGCGGCCAGTGTGCCACCGTGTGCCTGTGCTGCACTTTCGACTGCACGGGTGGCCGTGGTGCCAACTGAAATGACTTTATTGCCACGTGCTTTGGCCTGCTGGATCATCTCCACAGCGGCGGCTGGTACATCACACCATTCGCTGTGCATGATATGGTTTTCAATATCAGTAGTACGTACCGGCAGGAAGGTTCCAGCACCGACGTGCAAGGTTACAAAGGTTTTTTGAATACCTTTGGCTTCAAGCTTGGCCAGCAGTTCGGCATCAAAATGCAGGCTGGCAGTCGGGGCGGCAACACTGGCCAGTTTGGTTGGATCATTAAATACAGTTTGATAGCGTTCGGTATCAATCGCTTCTGCTTCACGGTTAAAGTACGGCGGAATGGGCAGGGCGCCGTAGCGATCCAGCACCTCTAGAATGGGCTGGGAAAACTCGACAATAAACAGGTTCTCATGCCGGCCTTGTACCGTGACTTTTACTTCATCTGGACCAATGAAGAGTTCAGCACCAGCTTTTGGTGAATTGCTGGCTTTAATATGGCAATGCGCAATAAACTGATCTTGCATGCGTTCAACCAGCACTTCCACAGCGCCACCGGTAGCACGTTTACCTTTCAGGCGGGCTTTCATGACTTTGGTGTCATTTAAGACCAGCACATCACCAGCTTCAAGTAAATCGACAAGATCGGTAAATTGATGATCTTGATACTGACCTTCGGCATTGACATGCAGCAGGCGTGAGGCGCTGCGCTGTTCCAGCGGGTAACGGGCAATCAGTTCATCAGGGAGATCGAAATTAAAATCAGAAAGTTGCATGGTTAAATAAATGCGCAAAACAATAACAGGATTGGGCGTAGTATATGCGTTTTTTGGTTTTATCGCTGAAATTGCCTAATTATAAGACAAAAAAAATCGGGTTGATTTATTTTTAAACAAATATGGGAGGCGAGCGTTGACAAGCGGGTGAAACAGTTTATTATACGCATCAACACCTTCCCGAGGTGGTGAAATTGGTAGACGCGGCGGACTCAAAATCCGCTGTCAGAGATGACGTGTCGGTTCGAGTCCGACCCTCGGGACCACAGATTTTAAAGAACCCCAAGCATATTCAGACTTGGGGTTTTTTATTGCCTCAAATTTATGGATAGCTATCTCATATCGCTTTGTTATTCGATACTGTATTTACAATCAAAAAATAAATGACTAATCGAGTATTTTGATCAATCCTGATTGCATATTTTAAGTTTCCTCCATAGCCGGTAAGACTCTAGGAAAATTTGTCGATGTGTTTTCCCTGTTTGATGTGAGTCCTCTTTTAGTTGAAGATATTCTGCGTAGTCCATGGTGACAGATACTTGTTTGCTTTTGCCAATATTAATTTCAATTTTTTGCATATAACAGGTGCTTGTTCAAAACGAGTAATAAGCATAATTTAAAATTGTAATTTCTATTGTAGGTTATTGAATACCAATGAGTTCACGTACGTACGCATGAAATATTTAAAGAGGGAAAATAGGTATTGGTTCAGCTTGTAATGAGTAGTGAGATAAAAAAACCGGCGCCTAAGCACCGGTTTTATTCACTTTACGAGCTTTAAAGCTAGTACAGCCTGATTAAGCGTTTAGTGATTCAATGATTTGGTTCAATGTAGCACTTGGACGCATTACAGCATTTACTTTTGCAGGATCAACTGCATAGTAACCACCGATATCTACAGATTGGCCTTGAACTGCATTCAATTCGCTCACGATCTTCTCTTCATTTTCAGCAAGAGATTGAGCGATCGGTGCAAATTTCGCTTTCAATTCTGCATCTTCGTCTTGCGCTACAAGTTCTTCAGCCCAGAATTTAGCCAGGTAGAAGTGGCTGCCACGGTTGTCCAGCTCGCCAGTACGACGTGATGGAGATTTGTCGTTGTCCAGCAGTTTGCCTGTTGCAGCATCTAAAGTCTTCGCCAGAAGTTTCGCTTTCGCGTTGTCTTCTTTAATGCCAAGCTCTTCTAGAGATACCGCCAGTGCCAGGAACTCACCTAAAGAATCCCAACGTAAGTGGTTTTCTTCAACCAGCTGTTGTACGTGTTTCGGCGCAGAACCACCGGCACCTGTTTCGTACATACCACCGCCAGCCATTAACGGCACGATTGACAGCATCTTCGCAGATGTACCCAGTTCCATAATCGGGAACAGGTCAGTCAGGTAGTCACGTAAGATGTTACCAGTTACAGAAATGGTATCCAGACCGCGAGCAACGCGCTCAAGCGTATAACGCATTGCACGGACTTGTGACATGATCTGGATGTCTAAACCGTCTGTATCGTGATCTTTCAGGTATTTTTGTACTTTCTTGATCAGTTCATTTTCGTGTGGACGGTACGGGTCTAACCAGAAGATGGCTGGCATACCAGAGTTACGTGCACGTGTAACAGCCAGTTTCACCCAGTCGCGGATTGGTGCGTCTTTCACCTGACACATACGCCAGATGTCGCCTTCTTCCACGTTTTGAGACATCAACACTTCACCTGTTTCCAGATCCGTGATGTTGGCAACACCCGCTTCAGGAATTTCGAAAGTCTTGTCGTGTGAACCGTATTCTTCCGCTTTTTGCGCCATCAGACCAACGTTAGGCACAGTACCCATGGTACGTGGGTCGAAGTTACCATTCCATTTACAGAAGTTGATCATTTCCTGGTAAATACGCGCGAAAGTCGATTCTGGCATTACTGCTTTACAGTCGTAAGGCTTGCCGTCAGCACCCCACATTTTACCGCCAGAACGGATCATTGCTGGCATAGATGCGTCAACAATTACGTCGTTCGGAGAGTGGAAGTTAGTGATACCTTTTGCAGAATCCACCATCGCCAGTGCAGGACGGTGTTCTTGACACGCGTGCAGGTCTTCGATGATTTCTTCACGTAAAGAAGTTGGCAGGGTTTCGATCTTCTCGTAAAGACCGGCCATACCATTATTGACATTAATGCCTAACTCGTCGAACAGTTTGCCATGTTTTTCGAAAGCATCTTTGTAGTAAATTTTCACACAGTGACCGAATACGATCGGGTGTGAAACTTTCATCATGGTCGCTTTTACGTGTAAAGAGAACAGGATGCCGGCTTCTTTACAGTCATCCAATTCTTTTTCATAGAAGTCGCAAAGCGCTTTTTTGCTCATGAACATCGAGTCGATGATTTCACCGTCTTGCAGCGCAACTTTTGGCTTCAGAACAATGGTTTCACCTGACTTGGTGATCAGTTCCATTTTCACGTTACGCGCGCGGTCTAAAGTCATGGACTTTTCGCCATGGTAGAAGTCGCCTTCGTCCATGTGAGAAACGTGAGTTTGTGACCACTGTTTCCACTCGCTCATTGAGTGCGGGTTTTTCTTCGCGTAGTTCTTTACTGCAGTTGGTGCGCGACGGTCAGAGTTACCTTCACGTAATACCGGGTTTACTGCAGAGCCCAGGCATTTGCCATAACGGGTCTTGATTGCCTTTTCTTCCTCAGTGGTCGGGTTTTCAGGGTAATCAGGAACCGCATAGCCTTTAGACTGAAGTTCTTTGATACATGCAGTCAACTGAGCAACAGAAGCACTGATGTTTGGAAGTTTGATGATGTTCGTATCTGGATCTTGTGTAAGACGACCTAGCTCTGCGAGGTTGTCAGTGACCTTTTGCTCGTCGGTGAGGTAGTCAGAAAATTCTGCGAGCACGCGTGCGGCCACGGAGATGTCACTTTTAACGATCTCTACGCCGGCCGGCTTAGTAAAGGTCTCAATAATCGGCAGCAGCGAATAAGTCGCCAGTAATGGCGCCTCGTCAGTCAGTGTGTAAATGATGGTTGACTTTCCACCAGCCATATATAGCCCCTTGCGTTGATTGAGTTTTGAGGGGGTGAAAGTGATGAATCAGCCCCTGCGAACCGGTTTGCTTAAGTAAAACCTTGAGAGTATCGACCCTCAAGCCTTTTCAGTCAACGTAATATCCGTGATAACGACATTTCGCTGAAAAATGATGCATTTTAATTCGTGATATTTGTGCCTGATTTGAATCCACACTTGCCTGTTTGGGGAAGAAAAACACTCAAAGAGCCGCTTTTTTCTTTCAAACTCGATCATTCCATCCAGCATATCTGTTAATTAGATTTGAATGATCAACCTGTTTTTTTCAATACCAAGAAGACAGGTCGATAATGCGATGAAGATTCACTGATCAGGCGGATATATTATCGCCCAAAAACATGAACAGAATATGTAAAACTAAAGTAACGTGCTGATCCCATCATCCGGTGAAAATTAACCCGGAAATTCTCTTAAAAATCCGATGAGTTTAAAGAAATCATACCTATTACCACACTGAAAAAAAAGTGTATAAAAATGTGCCAATTTATTTTTAACCAAAATCAGTTAAAGTAGTTTGCTGTTTAAAAAGAGATAAACAAAAGTAGTGAATTTATTTAGGGTCTGTTGACATTTCATAATGGTAGCCAAATAAAGATACAAGCTAAGGCAACAGAATTTTCATAGCTTTGCTTTAGCTTGTCATAGCGTGTGGCAATTCCTCTAAATTGCTTTAATCTAGCAA
>NZ_VOXW01000035.1:0-17140 GCF_013420555.1 Acinetobacter sp. Q85-2 | reverse complement strand
AATACCAGCGCACAGCCCAAAGAATGATTTCGCCCTGAAAATGCCGACCATGGAAAGGATTCATATGCTGCACCTTTAGCTAAAACAGTCTTCAGCTTACCATTCGTGGTTATTTGCAACAGTGCCGTAAAATATACCCCTGAAATCAGAGAAAGAGCGGTTCAATTATTGATTGAATCCGAGAAAGATTATCCATCGAATTGGGCTGCGATCACCGCTATTGCTCCCTGAGCAGTATACTGCGCAAGGGTTGTACTCCTGAAACACTACGTGTTTGGTATCAAAAATATTTAGATAAACAAAATCCAGTTAAAGTACAGCAGCTTTCAGACCAAGAACGTATCAAACAACTCGAACGCGAAAATAAAGAACTGCAACGCGCCAATGAAATTCTACGTAAAGCAGCCGCTTTTTTCGCCCAGGCGGAGCTCGACCGCCCACACAAATAATGGTGGATTTTATCCATAATAATAAAGAGCTGTACGGAGTCGAGGCGATTTGTAGAATTTTACCGATCGCACCTTCAACCTATTACCGGACTCTAGATCTCTGTGAAAATCCAGAACATCGAGCAAAGCGAGATTTACATGACTTGCATCATGCTGAGGAGATTAAACGAATTTGGAAGGAAAGTTCAGGTCGGTATGGTGTACGTAAAGTCTGGCAAAAACTGAAACGTGAAGGCTATATTATTGCGCGCTGTACTGTTGCTCGATTAATGCAAAAGCTAGGTATAAAAGGTGTTTGGCGTGGTAAGAACAAACAAACCACCCGTAGCCGAGATGATCAAAAACGAGCGGATGACTTGGTAAAACGTAATTTTACTGCTGATCGACCTGACCCTTGCGAAGCAATGCTTCTCAGGTCAGTGACTTTACGTATATTCAAACAAATTCAGGCTGGGTTTATACTGCATTTATTATTGATGTGTTCTCACGAGCAATTGTTGGATGGAAAGTATCGACACGGATGAATACAGATATGGTGCTCGATGCATTGGAGCAAGCATTGCATGATCGAGGCATGCCAAAGAATGTGATTCATCATTCCGACAGAGGTGTGCAATATCTTTCCATTCGCTATACCAATCGTTTAGAAGCAGCAAATTTACGAGCATCAGTCGGTACGACTGGTGATTCATACGATAATGCTTTGGCTGAAACGGTGAATGGCTTATACAAAACAGAGGTGATTGAATATCTAAAAGCAGATTGGCAAGGTTTAGCGGATGTACAACTTGCGACACTAAATTGGGTAGATTGGTTCAATAAAGAGCGTGTACATAGTGCACTAGGTTATGTATCACCTTTTGATTTTGAAGCAATGTACTATGATAAGATTAACCCGTTAGGTCAGGTGGCCTAACTTAAATAAAAAACTCTCCGACAAACCCGGTACGGTTCAGTTGATTGAATTATAGGGGCTATCAATGCGAGTTGGAAAATCAAAAAAAGAAGCTTTGGCTTCTTTTTTTTTTGATCATCTATAAGTGCTTATACAACTGAGAAAATATAAAACACTTGAGAATTTTCTTAAGTCATACATTGTGACTTAAGAATTTGATAAAGAACATTGTATGAAATAAAAAAGAGAAAATCATAAATATTTGAAAAATAATAATAAATAAAATTGGCATGCAAGTTGCAATAATCTTATGGAGAATATGAGGATTTTGGTATGCAGCAACTCAATGTAGAACAGCCTCCTTGCTTTATTCATGTTACAGGGACTCAGCGTGACAAATATATCGAATTTGAATTTTCGATAGGTGATCCAGGGGTCGTTTGCGGGAGAGGGCGAAATCCTACGCTAAGGCTTTGGCCAACGATATTCTCCGGTAAGATTGATGTGTTCCCAGGGGATAGGAGAAGTCGCTTGATATCTAGTATGACGTCTGTCGCACCTGCTTGATCGCGGCCGCGATAGCTAGATCGCGTTGCTCCTCTTCTCCATCCGCGTTCCAAGCTGCGGAAAGGCACCCATAAGCGTACGCCTGGTCGAGCAGGCGACGCGGATCGACGTCCAGCGCACGAGAGAATGCGTCCGCCATCTGTGCAATGCGTCTAGGATCGAGACAAAGGTCGTCTCTGTCAGCCGGATCGTAGAACATATTGGCGGCGCCAAAGCCCACTTCACCGACCAGACCGACGGGATCTATCACCAGCCAGCCGCGACTGGAGAACATGATGTTTTCATGATGCAGATCGCCATGTAGCCCACGCAGTTCCGAGGCATTGCTCATCATTTGATCGGCTATAATCGCCGCGTGGACGTAGTCAGTTTGACAACCTGCGTTTTGATCATCGCGCGCCCGCTGAAACAAAGCTGCAAAGCGATCCCGGATCGGGAGAAGGGCAGAAGGCAGGGGTTCCTCAGATGCGGCATACAGCTTCGCCATTAGTTCCGCTGCAATTTCGGTCGCCTGGTAGTCGCCGTGCTCGGCAACGATGTGAGAGAGCATTCGCTCCCCGGCATATTCGAGCAACATCAGATTGTTCTCACGACCGAGCAACCGGACTGCTCCCCTCCCATTGCGCCATACCAGATAGTCGGCCCCGCGCAGTTCATCAGCAATGTCTTCTATAGGTTTCAATCCCTTGACGATTGCAGGAGTCCCGTCTGGCAATGAAACTTTCCAAACGAGGCTGGAAAAGGTGTCCGCAATGAGAACAGGTTGCGAAACGTGCCAATGAGCAGGAAAAACAGGCGGCATGAACATCAACCCCAAGTCAGAGGGTCCAATCGCAGATAGAAGGCAAGGCGTTCGCGGTCGGGGGCTTCGATCCCCAATACATTGAATAGGACAGCGAAGGCGCGCTCTGCTTCATCTGGCGCTGCCCAGTTCTCTTCGGCGTTAGCAATCATGAGTGCCAAATCGGCATAGCGATCTGCTGTTCCGAGCCGCCCAAGGTCGATCAGACCCGTGCATTGAAGAGTTTTAGGGTCCACCATGAAGTTCGGCATGCAGGGATCACCATGGCAAACAACCATATCGGTGCGCTCTTGGTCGAGCCGCACCGGTAGCTCTCGTTCGACACGAGCCAAAAGATCGAGCTGCGGCGTACTCTTGTCCTCGTCCGGTAAGAAGTCGGGATTGACGGCATTGCGGGACACCACATCAACGGCGCGTCCGAACATTCGCGACAGCCTGCGCTCAAACGGACATTGATCAACCGATAGGCTGTGAACAGCGCCAAGTTGCTGCCCCATTGACGGCCACGCTTTGAGCAAATCCGCTCCAGACAGATCAGCCGCCGGTACTCCCGGAATTGCCGTTATCACCAAGCATGCACCCTCCTGTTCCTCCTGCCAGTTGATCACCTCGGGGCAAGCCACACCTCGACCTTTGAGCCAAATGAGGCGGTCACGCTCTCCAGCGAGCTCACCGCGGCGGGAAGCAGGTGCGATTTTCGCGAAGGCATGCCCGTCACCACGTCGAAAAACAAAATCACCAGATTCTCCGCCTCTGACAGGCAACCAGTCAGAATGCGATTCACCAAAAAAAATATTAGTTCGATTCAATGGAGGTTCCTTCAGTTTTCTGATGAAGCGCGGAGGTGGCTCAACCTGCGAAAAGAAACGAGTTGCTACGTAAGTCCGAGAACATGCTTTCCATGGTCTCTGAGCTCGCCTTTGGGACCGACATATCGGTAGAGAGTGACGCGCTCGATGCCGAGTTCCTTGCAGAGATCGGAAACTGAAGTATCGCGCTGGGCCATGGCGGCTTGCGCGAGACGCACCTGAGCTTTGGTGAGCGCGAATTTTCGTCCGCCCTTGCGACCGCGCGCTCTCGCGGAGGCGAGACCCGCCATGGTGCGCTCTCGGATCAGATCCCGCTCGAACTCGGCCAAGGTGGCGAAGATTCCGAACACCATGCGACCGGACGCAGTCGTGGTGTCGATCTGAGCGCCCTTTCCAGTCAGAACCCGCAGGCCGATCTTGCGGTCTGACAGCTCCTTCACCGTGTTGACCAGATGGGCAAGCGATCGTCCGAGGCGATCGAGCTTCCAGACCACCAGCACATCGCCGTCACGCAATGACTTGAGGCAGGCAGTCAAGCCAGGGCGATCATCACGACCGCCGGAAGCAAGATCATCATAGATATTGTCCCGTTCGATGTCAATGGCCATTAACACGTTCGACACCTGCGGCGCGCAAGGCGTCGTGCTGCAGGTCGAGAGACTGCGAGCCATCGGCTTTGGAGACGCGGGCATATCCGATCAGCATGTATCACAAACGTTGGTTTGAGGCGGCGCTTCGGCCACGATTGCATTGACCTCTGGAAATGTATCTCAACCAGCTTCATAAACAAAGCGTCTTGAACGCTATCAGATTTTGAAAAAGGAACATGTATGCCGCGTCGCGTCACTCTAACCGATCGGCAGAAAGACGCGCTGTTGCGCTTGCCGACTTCACAGACGGATTTGCTCAAGCACTATACGCTGAGTGATGAAGACCTTGGGCATATCAGGCTGCGTCGGCGCGCTCACAACAGGTTCGGCTTCGCCCTGCAATTGTGTGTCCTGCGCTATCCCGGCCGGGTGCTGGCTCCAGGCGAACTGATCCCTGCAGAGGTCATCGAATTTATCGGAGCGCAGCTTGGCCTGGGTGCCGACGATCTCGTAGACTATGCTGCCCGCGAGGAAACACGGCACGAGCATCTTGCCGAGTTACGGGGGCTCTACGGCTTCCGCACCTTCTCCGGACGTGGTGCGAGCGAGCTGAAGGAATGGTTGTTCCGAGAAGCCGAGATGGCGGTGTCGAACGAGGATATCGCCCGTCGCTTCGTAGCCGAGTGCCGACGCACCCGCACTGTCCTTCCCGCGACATCCACGATCGAGCGGCTTTGTGCCGCGGCTCTCGTCGATGCCGAGCGACGCATCGAGACGAGGATCGCCAGTCGGCTGCCTATGTCGATCCGAGAACAGTTGCTGGCATTGCTCGAGGAGACGGCTGATGATCGGGTGACCCGTTTTGTGTGGCTGCGCCAGTTCGAGCCTGGCTCGAACTCTTCGTCGGCCAACCGGCTGCTCGACCGGCTCGAATATCTGCAACGCATCGATCTCCCCGAGGATCTGCTTGCCGGCGTTCCTGCCCATCGGGTGACTCGTCTGCGCAGGCAGGGTGAACGGTATTATGCCGACGGCATGCGCGATCTCCCGGAGGACAGGCGGCTTGCGATCTTGGCTGTTTGCGTCTCGGAATGGCAGGCGATGTTGGCCGACGCAGTGGTCGAAACCCACGACCGGATCGTCGGCCGTCTCTACCGTGCTTCGGAGCGTATTTGCCATGCAAAGGTCGCAGACGAAGCGGGGGTGGTGCGTGACACCCTGAAATCCTTCGCCGAGATCGGGGGCGCCCTGGTCGATGCACAGGATGATGGCCAGCCGCTGGGCGATGTCATCGCGAGTGGGTCAGGGTGGGACGGCTTAAAAACCCTTGTTGCAATGGCAACCAGGCTGACCGCCACCATGGCCGACGATCCGCTCAATCATGTGCTCGACGGTTATCACCGCTTCCGCCGATACGCTCCACGCATGTTGCGCCTGCTCGATCTGCGAGCTGCGCCCGTTGCACTGCCGCTTCTGGAAGCGGTGACGGCCCTTCGTACCGGTTTGAACGATGCCGCGATGACCAGCTTCTTGCGGCCCAGCTCGAAATGGCATCGCCACCTTCGGGCCCAGAGGGCTGGCGACGCTCGCCTATGGGAGATCGCGGTGCTGTTCCATCTGCGCGATGCGTTCCGCTCCGGAGATGTCTGGCTTACTAGGTCCCGGCGCTATGGCGATCTGAAACACGCACTCGTTCCGGCACAATCCATCGCGGAAGGCGGTCGTCTCGCTGTGCCATTGCGGCCGGAGGAATGGCTGGCAGACCGGCAAGCTCGCCTCGACATGCGGTTGCGCGAGCTTGGCCGTGCCGCTCGCGCAGGCACGATCCCGGGCGGGTCGATTGAAAACGGCGTTCTGCATATCGAGAAACTCGAAGCCGCCGCGCCGACAGGCGCCGAAGATCTGGTGCTCGATCTCTACAAGCAGATCCCGCCCACGCGCATCACCGATCTCCTGCTGGAGGTGGATGCGGCGACCGGCTTCACCGAAGCGTTCACCCATCTGCGCACAGGAGCACCCTGCGCTGACCGGATCGGGCTAATGAACGTTATCTTGGCGGAAGGGATCAACCTCGGCTTGCGCAAAATGGCGGATGCGACAAACACCCACACCTTCTGGGAATTGATCCGCATTGGACGGTGGCATGTCGAGGGCGAAGCCTATGACCGGGCGCTGGCCATGGTGGTCGAGGCACAGGCAGCGTTACCCATGGCCCGGTTCTGGGGCATGGGCACGTCGGCTTCGAGCGACGGACAGTTCTTCGTCGCTACAGAGCAAGGTGAGGCCATGAACCTGGTCAACGCGAAATATGGCAATACCCCGGGCCTGAAAGCCTATAGCCACGTCTCCGACCAATATGCGCCGTTCGCAACCCAGGTGATTCCTGCAACGGCAAGCGAAGCGCCTTACATCCTCGATGGCCTGCTGATGAACGATGCTGGACGCCATATCCGCGAGCAGTTCACCGACACGGGCGGCTTCACCGATCACGTCTTTGCCGCATGTGCCATTCTCGGCTACCGGTTCGCTCCGCGCATCCGCGACCTGCCATCCAAACGGCTCTACGCGTTCAATCCGTCGGCCGCCCCGGCGCACCTGCGAGCGTTGATCGGCGGAAAGGTCAACCAAGCCATGATCGAGCGCAATTGGCCCGACATCCTGCGCATCGCCGCCACCATTGCTGCCGGGACCGTCGCGCCAAGCCAGATTCTGCGGAAACTCGCCTCCTATCCGCGGCAGAACGAGCTCGCGACAGCCCTGCGGGAAGTCGGTCGCGTCGAGCGCACCCTGTTCATGATCGACTGGATTCTGGATGCCGAACTCCAACGGCGTGCCCAGATCGGGCTCAACAAAGGCGAAGCTCATCATGCGCTGAAGCGGGCAATCAGCTTCCACCGCCGCGGTGAAATCCGCGACCGTTCCGCCGAAGGCCAGCATTACCGCATCGCCGGCATGAATCTGCTCGCCGCCATCATCATCTTCTGGAACACCATGAAGCTCGGCGAGGTCGTTGCAAACCAGAAACGCGATGGAAAGCTGCTATCGCCCGATCTCTTGGCCCATGTTTCGCCGCTCGGATGGGAACACATCAATCTCACCGGAGAATATCGCTGGCCAAAGCCTTAGCGTAGGATTCCGCCCCCTCCCGCAAACGACCCCATCCAGAGTTAGCTGTAGAAATGATTATGCCAGTCAAGGCTTTTGAAGAATTCTGCGCACACCATCAAGTACAGCACCTAAGTACGGATGATTTTGCAAAGATTGAATATGACCGCATGAAGTGGCGATTTGGACAGGCCGGTATTAGAGAATAAAAACTCTAGTCTTTATTAAAAAATCAGGAAGATTTATATGCAAATTGATATTAAAACATCTTCAGTTAAGCCTTTAAGAAATACTTATGCTTATATTGAAAAAAGATTTGGTGATAAACCAGCTTCACGTTATCAAGAAGCGACCTACGATATTCAGGAAGAAATTAATTTTCATTACAAACCTTTATGGCAGCCTGAATTTGATCTTTACGATAAGGGCCGTACTGTAATCCAAATGAAAGATTGGTACGTGCTTAAAGATCCTCGTCAATTTTATTATGGGGCTTATACCCAAACTCGAGCTAAACAACAAGAGATTTTAGAAAGTAATTTTACGCTTGTTGAAAAACACGATTTATTAAGAAATATTTCTGAAGAAATTCTAAACAAAGTAACGAAATTACTACTCCCACTTTATTGTAAACAAGACATTTTTATCTTTTATATTCAATGGCTTATTTTCCTGCTAATTGGTAATACCATGAAAAATACCATGCTCAGAAAAGGCTTAACAATATTTTGAAAAATTGCCTACTGAGCGCTGCCGCACAGCTCCATAGGCCGCTTTCCTGGCTTTGCTTCCAGATGTATGCTCTTCTGCTCCTGCAGCTAATGGATCACCGCAAACAGGTTACTCGCCTGGGGATTCCCTTTCGACCCGAGCATCCGTATGAGACTCATGCTCGATTATTATTATTATACTCTGTACACGACAAATTTCACAGAACCCTTATCCTATCAGGATTCTGCTTTCTTAAAATTGCCAAAATTTCCTTAAACTCTTCTTTTTTCCCAAAACCAATTAAACGCTGAATCGCCATTTGAACATAGTCTAAACCATAGCGAAATAAACTCATTGAGAGTCGTCCATGCTTCTTTATTTTTATCGCTTTTTTTTGATTATGTTGCCATTCACCCGTTAAGTAACACCAACAGAAGCTTATAGCTAACACCGCAATCAATTTTTTCACTCGTCTAGGGTCTGTCAAGCGCGTATTTTCAAGATTAAACCCGCGTCCTTTGAGACAACTGAATAAGGTTTCAATTTCCCAGCGTAATGCATAATCCTGAATAGCATTGGCATTAAACTGAGGAGAAACGACGAGTAAAAGCTCTCCATTTTCTAACTGTAGTGCACTTATATATAGTTTCACCCGACCAACCAAAATCCGTCGTTTACGACATTCAATTTGACCAACTTTAAGATGGCGAAATAAATCACTAATTTTATGATTCTTTCCTAAATGATTGGTGACAATGAAGTTTTTTTAACACGAATGCAGAAGTTGATGTCTTGTTCAATTAACCATGTAAACCACTGCTCACCGATAAACTCTCTGTCTGCGAACACATTCACAATACGGTCTTTACCAAAAATGGCTATAAAGCGTTGAATCAAAGCAATACGCTCTTTCGTATCTGAATTTCCACGTTTATTAAGCAATGTCCAAAGGATAGGTATCGCTATTCCACGATAAACGATTGCGAGCATCAGGATATTAATATTTCGTTTTCCCCATTTCCAATTGGTTCTATCTAAAGTCAGTTGCACTTGGTCGAATGAAAACATATTGAAAATCAACTGAGAAATTTGACGATAATCAAAATACTGACCTGCAAAGAAGCGCTGCATACGTCGATAAAATGATTGTGGTAAACACTTGATGGGCAAGGCTTTAGATGCAGAAGAAAGATTACATGTTTGCTTTAAAATAATCACAAGCATGATGAGCGCAAAGCACTTTAAATGTGACTTGTTCCATTTTAGAGATTTGTTTAAGATAAGATATAACTCATTGAGATGTGTCATAGTATTCGTCGTTAGAAAACAATTATTGTGACATTATTTCAATGAGTTATCTATTTTTGTCGTGTACAGAGATTATTATAGAAGCCCCCATGAATAAATCGCTCATCATTTTCGGCATCGTCAACATAACCTCGGACAGTTTCTCCGATGGAGGCCGGTATCTGGCGCCAGACGCAGCCATTGCGCAGGCGCGTAAGCTGATGGCCGAGGGGGCAGATGTGATCGACCTCGGTCCGGCATCCAGCAATCCCGACGCCGCGCCTGTTTCGTCCGACACAGAAATCGCGCGTATCGCGCCGGTGCTGGACGCGCTCAAGGCAGATGGCATTCCCGTCTCGCTCGACAGTTATCAACCCGCGACGCAAGCCTATGCCTTGTCGCGTGGTGTGGCCTATCTCAATGATATTCGCGGTTTTCCAGACGCTGCGTTCTATCCGCAATTGGCGAAATCATCTGCCAAACTCGTCGTTATGCATTCGGTGCAAGACGGGCAGGCAGATCGGCGCGAGGCACCCGCTGGCGACATCATGGATCACATTGCGGCGTTCTTTGACGCGCGCATCGCGGCGCTGACGGGTGCCGGTATCAAACGCAACCGCCTTGTCCTTGATCCCGGCATGGGGTTTTTTCTGGGGGCTGCTCCCGAAACCTCGCTCTCGGTGCTGGCGCGGTTCGATGAATTGCGGCTGCGCTTCGATTTGCCGGTGCTTCTGTCTGTTTCGCGCAAATCCTTTCTGCGCGCGCTCACAGGCCGTGGTCCGGGGGATGTCGGGGCCGCGACACTCGCTGCAGAGCTTGCCGCCGCCGCAGGTGGAGCTGACTTCATCCGCACACACGAGCCGCGCCCCTTGCGCGACGGGCTGGCGGTATTGGCGGCGCTGAAAGAAACCGCAAGAATTCGTTAACTGCACATTCGGGATATTTCTCTATATTCGCGGTTCAGCAGGCATGTCCCCTTTGAGGGCGACCCGACGACAGGATAATCGACCTTATGGTGCGCAAATATTTCGGCACAGACGGTATTCGTGGCAAAGCCAACGAAGGCGCGATGACGGCGGAAACCGCCTTGCGCGTCGGCATGGCGGCTGGCCGTGTCTTTCGTCGCGGTGACCACCGCCATCGTGTCGTGATCGGCAAGGATACGCGCCTGTCGGGCTATATGCTTGAACCCGCGCTCACAGCCGGTTTCACCTCGATGGGCATGGACGTATTCCTTTTTGGCCCGCTGCCGACAACGTAATAGGAAGAATAAACGCCCTTTTCACCCAAGTCCAAATTAATTTGCCGATTCCATAATCAGGGTGTATTACAATTCCATAGAGTTTTTCAATCCAGGTGGTTTAGCTGATAACTTAACGATTGATCAGCTTCTTCGTGAAGATTACTCGCCATGGGCGCGCAATAAAAGGATATCTGCCACGTTCAAAGAAGCGCATTTTATTGAAAAATATGGGTCAGGCATCAAACGAATCCAAGAAGGCTTCGCATCCTATGGTCTGCGTCCCCCTGTCTTTGAAAATTTCCAGCACGGTTTTCGAGTTATTGTCTCATCAAAGCTACTTTTCGAATCTAATGAGGGAGTAAGTGAGGGAGTAAATCTACTATTTAATCAGATAAGAACTAATCCAGGAAAGCGTGCACCATTTTTAGTAAACGAGCTATTAGTTCCTGTCAAGATAGTAGAGCGGTGGCTCAAAATCTTAAGAGATGATCATAAAATCGAGTTTCGAGGAGCTCCTAAAAGTGGAGGATACTGGCTAAAATAGAAATCAATGATACTCTTAAGTGGCACCAATCGAACTCCTATTTTAGCATTTAAAAAAGTATCCTCACATCATTTTATTGAACAATACCTAAGGCTGCTCTGGCGGCATTGATATGATTATCGTCGTTGCACTCTACCGCAAAAGCGCCATATGCTAATGGAGCTGCAGCAGCCCTCTCTATAGATTGTTCGTAGAGCCTATCCCATATCGTTCCGCCTTGTTTAGCATACTCCGTTATCAAACTCTTCAGGCTATCCTCTCCAAAAACCGATACGTGACCAGAAAAGTCCAGTGCAGGATCACCCATATGCGCAGTAGACCAATCTATGATACCAGAGGTCTTACCTTCCTTCGAGGTTAAGACATGCCCTGCATAGAGATCGCCATGGATGAAACAAGTGAATTCAGGCCACAAAGGGTCATTGTCCAACCATCTACGGTATCTGTTTTCCAACGGCTCGCTGATACCTATCTCAGATTTCACCAAGTGGATACGGTCAGCTATTTCGGTCCTCAATTCACTTGGAGTCATTATTTTCAAGTTGCTCTTTCTCACATCGTCAGCTGTAATACGATGTAATTCGGCCAATGATTTTGCCAGAGACTCCACATAAGCTATGCTATCGCGATCTATGTTCCAAGAAACCTCATGTGTTATCGCATCGAATGTCAGAGCAGGCGCATCCTCCAGTAAAGGGTAGGCTATTAGGCGCTCCGATACAATTTTCCAATCAGGGACATTGATCGACAGGTTTCTTTTGGCTAAATCCAATATTCTACTTTCATTTTCGATTTGTTCAAGCATATCGCTTCTTCGAGGTATACGGAGTACCCAGTTCTCACCGTTTACTTCCTTTACAAAGGCAACTCTAAAGTCGATGCCCATCTCATTGACGCTCATCTCTTCCGAAATTCTCAGCCCATGCTCTAGGGCTAATGTTTGCATATCTTCGATTGTCATTTCTATACTGTTTTCTTTTATTAAATTGGTACCAGTTCCCCCGACAGGACATTCTGAATGTCATATACAGGTGTAACACTTTACCCATATTCTTTTCGTATGGATAACACTTCCCATCAGGGAACAAAAATCTGATACATGAATTAATTGTGAGACAGTAGACCTACTGTCGCATTGAAGCCATCTCGGCGACTATTTGATTAGGAAAACCAAGGCTTTGCCATCATAGCCTTATCATAGAAGTATAACATAGTTGTAAAGATAGAAAATTATTTTTTATTCATCCATGATGTTATTATTTTATAATAACATCATCTAAACATGTCCTGTCGCTCTTTTGTGCTGTGATATTTCATACCTATTAACTGCTTTCGTTTGAATTATACGACGTTCTACTCACAATAGGGCAAGGGTTACTCATTCCGTAGGATGCGGTTCACGTATAGGAAGAATAAACGCCCTTTTCACCCAAGTCCAACAGCTTTGGACCGCAGTTGACTCTTTCGACACCCCTGCGATGCAACCCAATCCGGCTGACGGGGAGCCAGCAACGCTGAAAATTTACCCTCCTCTTTCCCACTAGCGGCTCCTTTTCCGACAACCAGCACGGCGGATCCCTGCCGCGGCGCTGTGAACGCAGCATTTTGATTGGTATCGTTGGCCTTCAGGCTCGTCAGTCAAACAGACCCAGGAGCAGCTCAGCCGGTGGCGCCCGGCTTTCGGGTAACGCCCTGGTCCCGCTGGTTTCGGCTTTGTGCTTCAGGTGATCAAGGATCTGCTTGATCACTATAGGGTCTTCAATGCAGGCGATGACTTTCATGGCGCCGCCGCAGCCGCTGCAGGTCTCGATGTCGATATTGAAAACACGCTTGAGCCGTTGCGCCCATGTCATCGACGCTCGCCGTTGTGCTGGTGTTGCCGGTTCATCAGCCACCCTGACCTTGTTGCCCCTGCCCCGTTTTGCCGGCGTGACCAACGCCCGGTGCCGACTGTTGGGTGCGAACACCCCGTGGAAGCGGGTTAGGTTGACTCTGGGCTTCGGTACCAGGGCGGCCAGCCTTGCAATGAAATCCAATGGTTCGAAAATGACGTGCGTGGTGCCGTCCCGGTACGGCGTCTTGAGCTGGTAGCGCACGTTGCCGCCTCGTGTTAACGACAGCCGCTTCTCGGATACCGCCGGGCGGCTGATGTACCGGCACAGCCGTTCGAGCTTCTTGCGTTCATCGGCCCTGGCCGCCACGCCGGCGTGCAGGCTGGACCCGGCTACCTTGCCAATCCCGTCACCGAACGGATCACCACTGGTCGGCAGAGTTTGCAAAGTGAACACCTTTCGCCCCGCCTGTGAACCGACAGCGATACGGTAAGTGATCGAGTGCCCCAGCAGGGGTGTCATCGGGTCGTCATCCACCGCATCCGAGGCCAGATAGCTGTTTTCGACATCCCGTTCCAGCAGGCCTTGCCGTTCCAGATAGCGACCCACCCGGTGGGCGATGGTGTGCGTCAGCTGGGTGAGCTCTGGGCTGGTCGGCGCCTTGACCCAGCGGAAACGCGCTGAGCCGTGGGATTGCTCGACATACACACCGTCGAGAAACAGCATGTGGAAGTGAACATTCAGATTGAGCGCCGATCCAAAACGCTGGATCAGGGTGAGCGCGCCCGTCTTGGCCACTTGGTGGGTATGGCCCGCTTTCTTGACCAGGTGCGTGGCAATGACGCGGTAAACGATGCCCAGCACCCACCCCATGATCTCGGGCCGGCTGGCAAACAGGAAACGCAGCTGAAACGGGAAGCTCAACACCCACTGACGCATGGGTTGTTCAGGCAGTACTTCATCAACCAGCAAGGCGGCACTTTCGGCCATCCGCCGCGCCCCACAGCTCGGGCAGAAACCGCGACGCTTACAGCTGAAAGCGACCAGGTGCTCGGCGTGGCAAGACTCGCAGCGAACCCGTAGAAAGCCATGCTCCAGCCGCCCGCATTGGAGAAATTCTTCAAATTCCCGTTGCACATAGCCCGGCAATTCCTTTCCCTGCTCTGCCATAAGCGCAGCGAATGCCGGGTAATACTCGTCAACGATCTGATAGAGAAGGGTTTGCTCGGGTCGGTGGCTCTGGTAACGACCAGTATCCCGATCCCGGCTGGCCGTCCTGGCCGCCACATGAGGCATGTTCCGCGTCCTTGCAATACTGTGTTTACATACAGTCTATCGCTTAGCGGAAAGTTCTTTTACCCTCAGCCGAAATGCCTGCCGTTGCTAGACATTGCCAGCCAGTGCCCGTCACTCCCACTCAATAGTTGGCACAAAGTCCTATTCTAGGCACTACCATTACTTTACAACGCCTGAAGAAAAGAGGATATGTTTCCTTAACTGAATTACATTTACAACTTAACCCATCTCTTTGCGAACCGCCGAGTACGTGACCCGTACGCTCGGTGGTGTGAGAGGCGCACTCCGTCAGTTACTGGCGGAGCCGTCTACTCGATTATGTGCCGTTTTATTCCATTTTATACATTTAACAATTGCTGAAACGTAAAGTCGGGTTTAAACATTTCAATTTCGTTTTGAGTTGATTCTTCTTGTGCTTCTTTGCCATAGATAAACATTTGCTGTTCATAATTTTCAATAGCCTCTTCAATGCTGTTAAATTTCCCATTGGTCAGATTATCCGACAATATCAAGGCATCCATCAACCCGCTGTTTACGCCTTGTCCTGCAAAAGGAGGCATCAAATGAGCAGCATCTCCAATCATCGTTATGGGTAATGGACGCTTACTTTTCCAAGACTTACCTAAGGGAAATATTCGTGTCGCTAACCCTACAAAAGATGATGTCACACGAATCAGTTCTTTGTAGCGTTCGTCCCAATCGGAAAATTCTTTCAGAAGAAAATCAACGACACTATTTCTGTTTTGAAAATCTACCTGCGTTTGGTTTTTCCATTCATCAGGTGTTTTAAAACTTATTCCAAAATGCAATGCACCATTATTATTAGGATTCGCAAATAATAAATTACCTTGATGAGCAGCCATTAGCCGGTTTCCATTGCATAGCTGAAAAAATCCAGGACAGTTCACCTCTGGATGATGAATATCGGCTTGTATATTGAAAGTACCTGTTTCTTCAACTTCCGTGTCGGTAACAAATTTTCTTACTTTAGACATTCCACCATTGGCAATAATAACCAGATCTGCTGTTTCACTCGGTTTATTCTCAAAAGTTAGTGTCCACTTCTTCTTACCAGGTTCAAGCATAACAAGTTTTCTATCCCAAATAACCGTGTCGTTTTCTAAACTATTCAACAAGATAGCCCTTAAGTCATTTCTGTTTATTTCAGGATTGTCAAATCGATTTTCGGGCTTTACATTTTTTGTGGATAAAATATTGCCTTTTTCATCAGCAATATTTACACCCATTGGTAAGGCTAAGTCATAATAAGTTTGTAACAATCCCGCTTTTTTCATTGCTTCCTGACCTGAACCTTTGTGTAGGTCAAGGGTTCCACCAAAAATTCTTGCCTCTCGGTCGTTGTCTCTTTCGTAAACTGAAACGTCTATGCCGTTTTGCTGTAATAATTTTGCCATAGTCAGTCCAACGGGTCCACCACCAATTATTGCAACGTTCTTATCACTAAGTAAATTCATTTGTTTTTCTTTATTGCTCATTTATATGTTTTTCAATTCCGTCAATTATTGTTGTCCAATCTTCAAAGTGCAATTCGTGTCCTGTTCCTTCAAGAGTAATTAATTTCGTATTTTGTATTTTCTCAATTAATACACCAGCGTTTTTATAGTGCCAAATTTTGTCATCTGTTCCGTGAATTATCAAGGTTGGTTGATTTACTTCATTTAGTCTATTCCAATATTCTTCACTACCTTGCAATGTAGCGTGATTGAACATACTTATATAATTGTTTGCTCTATTGAACTCAGCTCTTATCAGCTTTTCACTTCTTTGTTTATCAAATTGTTTCTTGCCGCACATTAATTCTGCACCCTGAATTAAATAGTTTACCACACTGTCTTCATTTGACCAATCGACTGTGCCTGCTTTACCATGGAAATCTAAAATACGTGTGTCCATCTCAGGAATAGTTGGGTCCGAGTCTCCCCAAGGGCCTGTAGACATAAGTGTTAATGAGCTAACTCTATCGGCAAACTTTATAGCTGCTATTTGTGTAATTAGCCCACCTAATGACATACCCACAAAATGTGCTTTGTCTATTTCATAGCCGTCCAAAATTGCAATGGCATCATTTGTTAAGTCAACAATGTCGTATGGTGCTGAACCCGGCTCATAATTAGTGGATTTTCCTACATCTCTGTTGTCGTAACGAATAACAAAAAATCCTTTTTCAGATAATTGTTGGCAAAATTCAGTGTCCCAATACAGCATTGATACGGTTGCACCTGCTACCAAAAGGATTGCTGGATTTTTCTTATTTCCAAAACTTTCCGTACAGAGTTCAATGCCGTTTGTTTTAATTATTTTCTCTTTCATTTCTGTTTTCCTTTGTTTGCAACTGATTATTATCAGTCCTAAAATTAATATCCAAAGTAGTTTTTTTTTCATTTATCAATGTTTAACTGTTATGCTGGTATCTTTCACAATGCCCGCTAACTTATATATATACGAAACATTCTACTCTATTTCATACCCATATGGCAAGATAGGCGAATGTTTTTACTATTTTATTTCGCATTTTGAATTTCTCAAATATAAAAATTATTTTAACATTTTAGTACTTATAGTGCTTAATTATTTATGTTTCAAATCTTATGAAATCATATAATATATAAAAATATATGTATATATAAATATATTAAAGTTGTGTCAAATGTTAAAATTTAAAATTAACAGAAAAAGGAGTTTATAGTTAGTAAAAAATTTATAACTTGGGTTTTGAAAAAGAAAATCCATGAAAAAGAAATTAATTTATATGTCGATAGCGACCTTTGCTATCGCACAGAGTTCTATTGCTCAGAACCTTGATTTACAGACACCAGCAAACAATCTTAAGCAACAAATTTCATCAATATTTCCTATTGACGTATAGGAAGAATAAACGCCCTTTTCACCCAAGTCCAACAGCTTTGGACCGCAGTTGACTCTTTCGACACCCCTGCGATGCAACCCAATCCGGCTGACGGGGAGCCAGCAACGCTGAAAATTTACCCTC
>NZ_VOXW01000034.1:0-18888 GCF_013420555.1 Acinetobacter sp. Q85-2 | reverse complement strand
CCCGAACTCAGAAGTGAAACCTCTTAGCGCTGATGGTAGTGTGGGGTTACCCATGTGAGAGTAAGTCATCGCCAGCTCATTAATTCAAAATCCCCCTAGCTTAAACAGCAGGGGGATTTTTTTATGCGGGAAATTTGTGTGGGAAATAAAGATAAGTAGAATCAAAATGACAGTGAAATGAGAAAAATAGAGAAGATTAACCTTCCTCTTGATTTCTCAACTGTCGGCGAGCATGTTTTAAAGCCGTTCTTAAACCTTCTTCAAGCGTCGGATGATAGAAAGGCTTAGCAAGAAGTTCATCTAACGTTACCCCTTCATCAATCAGCCAGGCAAAAGTATGGGCAAAATGTTCGGCAGATTTTACAAAGAGTTCTGCGCCTAATAACTGGCGTGTACGTTTATCAATATAAATTTCGACAGCGCCTTTATTTTTAGCCAGAACCATCGCCCGACCTTGGCGCTCATAAGAAACCTTTCCAATCACAAAGTCGATGTTCTTGTTTTTAAGCTGTTTATAGCTTTGGCCAGCAATTGCCATTTCCGGTTGACTAAACACAATACTCAGCGGTGTTAAGTCTTTTAAACTCTTCAGTTTTGGATAATTAAGGCAGTTATGCACTGCACCTCGGCCTTCATGGGCTGCTTCATGCTGAATGGGGGTAGAAGTATGCGCATCACCAACCACAAAAATTGGGTAATTTCCCAGTTGTTTGGTTTGTGGATCAATCGGTAGCTCTTTAAGATTACCAAATTGAGAGTCAATCTGTTGTAGATTCAGCGAATCTAAATGACTACGACGGCCGGTGGCCACCAATACGTAATCAACCATAAGGTGCTGCGTTTGACCTTGCTCGCTAAACTCAAGCTTGACCTGATTGCCTACCTTTTCCACTTTTTGCGGTAAGACTTCAAACTTAATCTTTAATTCATTGCTGAGAAGTTCTTGGGCGAGTTGTTGCAGATCAGGGCTGGTCAGGGCACCAACACGACGGCTTCGTGCGAATATTGTCGTATCACAGCCCAACCTTTGCATGGCTTGAGCCAGCTCCAGTGCAATGACACCACTGCCAATCACGGCTAAAGATTTAGGGATGGCGTCTAGTTCAAAGATTTGATCTGAGGTAATCAGTCGTTCACCGAGCTGCTGCTTCCATTCAGCGTCATAGGTTGGGGTAGAGCCGACAGCCAGAATAAAGGCTTTGGCCTGATATTGCTGTTGGTTCACCTGTACGGTTTGAGCATCAATAAACTCTGCCTTGCCTTGAATTTTGTGTTGTGCATCCCAGCTTTCGACTTCTTTTAAAGTGGCTTGAGTGAAATGGTCACGCAAAGCGCGGACATGCGGCATCACCTGTGTGGTATCGACCTGTGCTTTGATGTTGAGACCGACTTTATTTGCCTCGTGTAAATCATGTAGGCGATGTGCAGCAGAAATCAGCACTTTACTGGGCATACAGCCCACTCGGGCACAGGTGGTGTCCCAGGAACCGTCATTAATAATAAGAATATTTTGTGTGTGCTTGATGGCTTCTTGATAAGCAGTGATTCCTGCTGTGCCTGCACCAATAATGATGAGATCGTACATGTGTAGATAACTTCACGTAATAAATAATTTTAGGCTAACACAAGTAAAACATTTATCATCCTTTCATTTACATAAAGCAGTAACTATGGTTACATATCTGATAATATTAATTATATATTTGACCAACTCGTTGTTTTGAGGGATTTAGGGGGGAATAATTCGGTGAAAAACAAAGAAATTAGTTTAAAGTTCTCAGCAGTTGCTTTAGCAGTTTTATTGACCGGCTGTGGAGGTGGTGGGAGTGATGGTTATTATGGTGGTGGCACTTCTCAAGTTAAACCAGAAAATTCTAATGGTATTCAACAGCCAACTTTATCAGCTTTGAATATCTCTGATGTAAAACTAATAGATACTAATAATTTGAATACTGCCATTATAACTAGTGCAGGGGTATTGGCTACAGTAAAAGTTACTGATCAGAATGGTCAACCTGTTAGTGGAGCTTTAGTTACATTTACTGGTGAGAATGTTATTTTCGGTACTTCAAATGGCGCAGTTATCACTAATTTAGACGGTATTGCGAATATTTCTGTAAAACCTTTAGATTCAAAAGATACAGGTAGTTATAAATTATCAGCTTCTGCAGAAAGTAATGAAAAAACTGCTAAATCAAATGATTTGTATTTTTCAATAGAGCCTTTTAAAACTAAATTATTAGATTTAACAGCAGTACCAAATGAAATTGATGCTGGTGGTTCCTCGACTATTACATTAAAAACTGTAGATCCTGTAAGTAATGCTATTCAAAGTAATGTTCAGGTTAATTTTTCTGCTAATTGTGGCACCTTTGAAAATAATTCAGTGTTATCAAATCAAGGTATGGTAGAAACCAAATATATTGCTATTTCTTCAGGCGGACAATTATGTACTGGTCCACAAGTAATTTCTGCATTGGCAAATAATGGTGCGATATCAAGTACAGTCAATATTACTGTTAAATCAATTAAAGCAAATTCATTAGTTTATACCTCAAATGAAATTAAGCTTGGCACAGTTAATAGCGGATCTTCAACTGCGGGGCAAGTGGAATTTACGGTTTATGCTGATAACGTTCCAGCAAAAGACCAAGATGTTCGTGTTGAATTAATTAATGCTCCTCATGATTTAAGCTTTGTTTCATTAGGAAATACAGAAAGCAAGATAATTAAATCAGATGCCGCAGGAAAAGTAGTATTAAATCTTTATCCTGGTAGTTTGCCTGGTCCTATAGAAATAAAAGCTACTCTTGTTTCAGATCCAACTATTTTTGCTTTGACTAAAAGTGTTTCCGTAGCAACTGGACGTGTTTCACAAAATGGTTTAAGTCTAGCTGTTAGTAAAAATTCACTACAATGGGATGTGGATGGAGATAAAGCTACAATTACAGCACGTTTAAGAGACCGGGTAGGTAATAAAGTTCCAAATGGCACGGTGATTAGTTTCGTTTCTGAAGGTGGGAGCATTACGCCAAATTGTTCTACTGCAGATGGTGAGTGTTCAGTTACTCTTCAAACCCAAAATCCACGCCCATTAGATAATCGGGTAACAGTTCTTGCCTTTGTTGAAGGTGATAAGCAATATATTGATAAAGATTCTGACAATCGGTATACAGCTGGTATTGATGAACTAGTAAGTAATATTGGTGATTTCTTTAGAGACGATAACGAAAATACTATTTTTGAAGCAGCTTTAGGTGAGTTTTTATATAAGCGAGGAGCTACTGGAGCTACATGTGCCCCAAGTACTTTCAAACAACCTAATATAGCAGGGACTTGTAATACTGGCTTAGAAGCGGTCATAAGAGAACAGTTAGTTTTTGCATTTAGTGATGATACACCTACTGTTACCTCTGCTAATATTAATTCAGACAAGACGAATTTTAGTTTTAAACTATTTGGTAATACTCTTAGATCTGTACCAATGCCAACAGGGACAACAGTTGATGTAGTTGCGGAAGATAATACAGATAAGAACGAATTATCTTGCACGGCAGAATTGTGGAGTGGAAATCCAACTGTAGCTTCTGTGTTTAATTTATTAACACCAAGTACTTTTGTAAATAGTAGTCAAGTAAATTATTCATATCGTTTAAAAGGGTGTGGTACTGGCGATAGTCTGATTTTGTCAGTCACAGCTCCCAACGGCAAAATCACTAAAGATGAGTTCAAACTTTTTTAAAACCAAAAAAACAGCGCCTCGGCGCTGTTTTTTATGGGAGTTTAAATAGAAACTATAAAGAGGTCCCCACACTCACCCCCACCGTTGGGCGGACATCCATAGAGCTACAACCTGCCAGTACACATGCACAAATCAGCATGATCCAGATTTTATTCATGTAATAACCCCTGATTTTTTGCCTGATTAAATAGGGCTGCCGAACGTGAACCACTACGACAGACCATTAAAATCGGTTTCGGCAGTTCGTTATAGTACTTCGCAAACTCCTGCACATCGGCCTGAGAAATTGCACCGCTGCTTACGGGTTGATAAATCACGCTAACCCGGGATTTCTCGGCAATGTCACGTAATTGATTCACTTTCACCGTGTTACCTGCTTCCTGATCAGGGCGGTTTACAATCACCGATTTAAACCCATCTTGCAGCAAGATCTTAAATTTCTCAGGTGTCATTTGCCCAGAAACACTAAGATTGGCATTTAACGCACGGCTAAAATCACTGGCAGCAACGCATAGGGAGGTCGTGGTCATTGAGAGCGCCAAAACCATCCCTATCCACAACGATTTAGTCATCTAACAGGTCCATTTGTTTGGCCAGTTGATATAAGTTATTTGAGCGGTTGCCGGTACGGCAGAACATCAGAACCGGTTTTGGTAATTCATTAAAGTGATTGGCAAAGGTACGGACATCCAACTCGGTAATTTGCCCAGCCACCACCGGTTGATAGACATAATCTAACCCTGCATTACGCGCTGCATCTTCAATTTGTGCGCTGGTCGGTTGTTCCGGGCCACCTTCCATGTCTGGACGGTTGTTAATAATTGATTTAAAGCCTTTTTCAACCACTTGGGTTACGTGTTCCGGGCCAATTTGACCTGCAAAGCCAACATGCTCACTCATAATGCCACTCCATCATCCATATCTGAATATTATGCTCTATAATACCATTAGCCAGATTTTCGCGCAGATTGTTCTGAAATATTTATAAACGATTACAACCATAAAACAACGCACTGGAGCAGCCATGCATGCCTATACTGTCGAGCCTCTCTATGTCAAAAGCGGTCAGGAGGTCATTGCTGCCGATTTTTACCTGCCAAAAACTTCCACTAAACCAGCCGTGATTTTAATGGCGCATGGTCTGGCCGGCCTGCGTCAGTTCAAGCTGGTGCAATATGCCAAACGCTTTGCCCGCGCCGGTTATGCGGTGGTGCTGTTTGATTATCGCTATTGGGGCGGCAGTACCGGGCGTCCGCGGGAGCTGGTGTCGTTGTCGCGGCAGCTGGATGACTGGCGTACCATGATTTCACATGTACAGGAACGGCAATCGGTGGATGGGCGGCGGATTATCCTGTGGGGTACAGCGCTAAGTGGCGGCTATGTTTTAACTTTGGCTTCGCAGTTAAACCATTTAAAAGCGGTGATGGTGCAGGTGCCATTTGTGGATGGTGCGGCCAGTGCCAAGCTGTATCCGATTCAGCAGCTGCCACGTGCCTTAAAAATTTCCAGTCAGGATTATATGGGCGCTAAAGTCGGCTTAATGCCAAAAACCTTGCCGGTAGTTGATCCGAAAGGGCTGTGTTTCTTACCGACGGCGGATAGTTATGAAGGTTATCTGTCGATTTTACATCCAGATTTTTACTGGAGTGGCGAGATTCCGGCACGGGCGCTGTTTCATCTGATCCGTTATCGGCCGATTCAGGATGTGCGCCAGATTAATATTCCGGTGCTGTTTATTGCCGCCAAACGCGACAGCCTGATCCCGATTGAATCGAGTCGTGAAACAGCCACCAATATTGCGCCTTATGTGCAATATCATGAATGGGATATGCAGCATTTTGATGTTTATCATGGCCAATATTTTGAAAAAGCCGTCAAGACTCAATTAGAATTTCTACATCAGCATATTGGAGTAAGCTAAATGATTGTTGTCTGTCCAGCCTGTAGTGCCAAAAACCGTGTTCCGGAGGATAAGCTAACTGCCCATCCAACATGCGGACAATGTCATCAGGCTTTAATTCCACTGGCGCCGATTGACCTGAATGAGCAGAATTTTAGCCAGTTTATCCAGCACAGTGATTTACCAATCCTGATCGACCTGTGGGCAGAGTGGTGTGGACCCTGCAAGATGATGGCGCCGCATTTTGCCCAGGTTGCGGCGCAATATCCGCAAGTAATTTTTGCCAAAATTAATACTGAAGAAAATCCGCGTTTAAGCAGTGCTTTTAATGTGCGCAGTATTCCCACGCTGGTGTTGATGAATAAGACCACCGAAATTGCTAGAATAAGCGGCGCATTAAGATCGACCGAACTGAAACAGTGGTTAGATCAGCACTTAACTTCAAATCCTTAATCACGCCCGGAGCGAATGTGTCAGATTCTCAACTAAAACCGGAAGGGACGCTCTCTCTTCAAACCATTGCTATGCCTGCCGATACCAACTGGAGTGGAGATGTGTTCGGGGGCTGGATTGTTTCGCAGATGGACTTGGCCGGGGCAATTCATGCCGAGCGTTTTACCCAAGGCCGCTGTGCTACCATTGCCATTAACCAGATGACTTTTCTGGTGCCTGTGAAAGTGGGGGATGTGATCAGCTGCTATACCAAAATCCTGAAACTGGGCAATACCTCAATTCAGATGCAGATTGAAGTCTGGGATAGCCATGACAGTTCACGTGCAGCAAAACGTGTTACCGAAGGCGTCTTTACCTTTGTCGCAGTGGATGTCAAAGGCAACAAGCGTCAGATTTCCGAAGAAGTGAAGCAGAAGTATCTGGAATCGAAAGCTGTATAATTTGTGCGCTCAAAGATCAAAAATCCCAGTTCTGAAACTGGGATTTTTTTTATGACTTAAAGTGGGTTAACGGGCTTTTTTAAGCTGATCTTTGCTGACCCAGGCCCAGAGCATTTCACATTGAATTGGCGCTTCACCCGATTCATCGGTCACTTCGACTGCAACCAGCGTTTCACCTTTTTCGGTGTGTTGCATCAAGTGCTGCTGTTCTGCACTCAGCGTTGCGACTGCGGTCATGGCGCCTTGGGTCGGGCGTTTAAAATCAACTTTAAAGCTTTTAATTAACACAATCGAGTGATCGGGCACATTCATGCCGGTGACAAAGCCGGTGGCAGTTTCTGCAATTAGCGCCATAGCACAGGCATGTACCTGGCCAATATGGTTTTGCATGGCTTTATGATTGTCAATTTTCACCACCACTTTGGCCGAACTGACTTCGAGATATTTTAATTTGGCTGTCCCCACCATAGGCACGATCCGGCCAAAGGCTTTGCTCCACAAAGTGGTGCGAATCACCTGTGGAAATTTTGCTGTCGCTTTGACTAATTTTGCTAAACGATTCGCTTGTGCCATGATCGATTCCTATGCGGGAGCAAAGAGCTTAATCTTTGAAGTTGTTAAATTGCAGTGGCAGACCAAATTGCTGTTCTTTTAAAAACGCCATCACTTGCTGCAAGGTGTCGCGTTTTTTATCCGTCACACGGATTTTGTCGCCCTGAATAGAAGATTGCACTTTAATGCCGCTTTCTTTAATGGCTTTATTAATTTTTTTCGCGGTATCAGAGTCAAGACCATCTTTAAGCTTCACCGTCTGAATCACATTTTTACCTGAGGCCGTGGCTTTCTGCGGGTCTAGTGCCTGCACATCAATCTTACGTTTATAAAAATGATTCTCCAGCATGGTATATACTTGCTCACATTGGAAATCACTTTCGGTTTTGATTTTGATCTCTTTGGCTTTCTCATTCAGTTCGATAGAAACATCTTGACCACGGAAATCGAAACGTGTTGCGATTTCTTTTTGAGTATTCTGAACTGCATGATTTACTTCAAAAATTTCTAATTCTGAAACAATATCGAAAGATGGCATAGTTTAGACCTTTACAAATGGAAAGAATATCTGAGATGCTAGGGATGTTTTCTTCATTTGCCAAGTGTTGTTTACATCAAAGGAGTGCACAATGATCCGTAAGCAAGAAATTACAACATTTGAGTTCCCAGAAAATGCAATCATCTGGGATGTCCGTGATGCAAGTGCTTATGCTGAAGCGCATATTCAAGGCGCAGTCAATCAGCCAATTGCCAACTTGTCAGCAGATAGCTTGACTCAGGTGTCAGCGGATCAACCGATTTACATCTTATGTGGCGGTGGCAGCAAAGCGCCGCGTGCGGCTGAATTGTTAGAAGAGCTGGACAGCTCACGTGAATATGTGGTGCTGATGGGCGGTACCCGTGCTGCACGTGATGCTGGTTTGCCTTTGGTTCAAGGGCAATAATCAAAAAGCGCCGTCAGGCGCTTTTTTATGAACACTGTTTATCATTGACTAAAAAAGATCAGAATACTCTCTCACATGATCAAGCATTTAAAATGAAGAAAATAAATGCTCTCCTCGACTTCCACACTAAGCCTGATCTTTCAAACTAAACCGGGCCATCATTCTCGATCTATACAACGTTTTTAGCTTAGGCCTTAAAATACGGTTTCTTGGCTTTGGCTTTCTTTTGAAAACGGCGGATGTTGAGTTTTTCCAGTACCTGCATCGGCACCGGGCAGGCCTCGTTTAAAATCTGCGCGGCCAGAATTTCACTACATAGCGGTGCAAACAGAAAACCTTTGGAACCGAGTCCAGTCAGGCTATAGACTTGCTGTCCGGGTTCAAGCGCCCCGAGCAGCGGGAAATAATCCTGACTTTGCGCACGGATCGACGCGCGGCCTTGCCAGTTGCGTGGATCGGGCAGGGTGTCCGCATAGTCGGGGAAGACGCTGCGAATCAGCGCCAGATTATGTTCATGATCTTCTCGTAAGACTTCGGCATCATCCCGACCCGGATAAAAAGACGCGCCTAAAATCAACTGCTCTGCATCGAGCTGCATACAGTAACCGCCATAACTATAGGCGCTATCTAAACGCAGCGGTTGCTGGGTATTCTTCAGCCAGCTGACCTGACCCCGAATCGGTTTTAACAGCGGATAATGTTCAAAAAACTGGCCAGATTCACGGGCTGTGCAGACAAAGACATGATCAAACTGGCCCAGAGATTGGTTGTCACTGAACAGTTCCGGTCGATCTGTCGGGTGAATCTGGGTGATTTTGGCCTGCTGATATTGAATCCGCTCATGCGCCAGAATCTCCGCACACAGTTGATGTGGCGACACCGCGCCAGCCTGTAGCAGACGCAGGGCAGGAAATTCTGATCGCAGCTGTGCGTCTAAATCTTTTTCCAGAATACCTGGCGGATATTGATCGGCCAGTGCCAGCAGCTGTTCCGGATTTTTTAGCCCAAGCTGATTGACCTGAATCGGGCGGAAGGCCTGAAACTTTGCATAATGATTTAAGGCATGTTGCCAGGCCAGGGTCATTAAATGGGTATGGCTCTGTTCAATAGCACAGAGCTTCGGATTGAGCAGGGCCAGTGGATTGCCCGAGCCACCCGCCAGTGGCGCGCTTTGATCATACAGAGAAACTTGATGCCCACGCTGAGCAAAAGCCCAAGCCAGACTTAAACCGGCAATACCGGCACCAATAATGGCAATATGCCGTTGCTGTACAGAGGTCGAAGGAACTGAGGTTGCTGGTTCAGTTTCCCGTTCTGGGCTAAGCGGTTCTTCTGGCGCTAACCAGATGCCTTTTAGCATTTCGCGTTTATGGCCAAACCCGCGCGGCCGGGAAATATGAATCCCGTGCTGTCTTAAACCTCGCTTTAACACCCCGGCTACACTAAAGGAAGCGAAGGTAGTGCCGACATCTGACAGGCGAATAATATGATTGAGCACCTGTTCTTCCCACATATCCGGATTGCAGGAGGGCGCAAAGCCATCTAAAAACCAGGCATTGACCTGTGTGGTTTTGGCCATCATCGGAAAGACATCGTGCGCATCACCGAGCCAAAGGTCGATAGAAAAACGCTGCTCCGGAAACGACAGGCGATGACAGCCGGCCAGTGGTAATGGATACTGGGCAATCAGCTGATCGGCCAGAGGTTTTAGTTCCGGCCAGGCATTTAAGGCGCGAATTAAATCGGCTTTGGAAAGCGGAAATTTCTCCACCGAAATGGCATGTAAATGGCTGTGATTATTCGGACGCACCTGTTGCCACAGTTGCCATAAGGCCAGAATATTCAGGCCGGTGCCGAAGCCGGTTTCTCCGACACAGAAATATTCATAATCTTGCAGGTCTGCCAGACGCTCGGACAGGTCATTACCGTTTAAAAACACATGCCGGGTTTCCAGCAGGCCATTGTCCTTGGAAAAGTAGACATCCCCAAACTGTTTCGATACCGGGACATCAATGCCCTCAATATGTTGCCAATCGAGATCGGCGGTTTGAATGCGATTAGACAACACCCAGATTACCTTTAATGAAGCAGAACATTACCACTGACGACGACGTTTGGTATACACATAGCTGGCCACCAAAAAGCCCAGCAATACGCCGACAGCCAGCGTGGCAGCGCCGTAAAGAAACATCTGTGCGCTACGTTCACTTTGTAAGACCTGAACCTGTACACCCAGATTGTCATTTTTCAGCTGCAGTTCCTGGTTTTGCGCCAGTGCTTCCAGATTGGCTTTTTCCAGCTGTTGCAGGCGGCTTTCCTGATCTTTGACCAGCGCCTTGATTTTAGCTTCCTGTGCCGCTTTATTCTTGGCTAGCTGCTCAGCGGTCAGCGGCTGGTTGGCCGTTGCCGGCGCTGTGGTGGTGGCCACAGCCGGTATAATCGCCGGTTTGGCTGGCGTTGCGACCGCTGGCGTGACTTGAGCCGTGGTATTTACAGCAGCGGGTGCAGCCGGTTCAACGGCCCACAGTGCAGAACAGAAGAAGGATAGACCCAGTAGACTCGGGACAACAACGCGCATGCAGCTTATCCTTTAGGAAATGCTTTATTAAAAGGTTTGACTTCAATCTGGCCATAGACGCCTGCTTTCAGGAATGGCTCATCTTGCAGCCAGGCATCAAGGGCTTCACGAGAATCAAAATCGACAATAATGGTACTGCCATAAAAACCCACTTGTGGATTGGCCGGATCTTTCGGCATCGCACCGGCGACAATCAGACGGCCTTCATCATCCAGCTGTTGCAGACGTTCAAGATGTTGCGGACGAATGGCCAGACGTTTTTCGACGGTTCCTTCGTTATCGGTACAGGTCACCACAAATAAAGGCATAAGGTATTCTCGCTCAAGCGGACTGAAGGATTTATTCGGCAGTTTTAAAGTATTTACGCAATACAATAAACTGAATAATGATAAAGGAAAACATCACAATCATGTCACCAAAAGCAGTGAATTCTCCCCAGTATTTTCCACCCATAAAGATATAGGCAAAGAAGCCGTGCAGGAAGGACATTAGCAGAAACATCCCGACCCAGGCATAGTTCAGTTTCAGCCAGCCTTTGTCGCTTAAATTGAACACTGGTCCAAACAGACGCTGGATTAACGGCTTGCGATCTTTGCTGAACCATGGTGACAGCAGGAAGGCGCCAGCAAAGACCAGATTCAGCAAGACAGCTTTTAGGCGAATATAGAAGTCATCGCTCAGCATTAGGGTAATACCACCAAAAATCACGGTCATAAACAGCACAATCCACTGCTGTTTGTCCAAACGGAATTTTTGAGAGACAAATAATGCGCCATACACCACTAACATGGAAATGATCAGACCAGTGGTGGCCACAAGAATGTTATTGTTATCCACACCACCGGCAGAGCCGATCATTTGCAGCAAAGGATGGTGGGTATCTTTTGGATCTACAGTTTTATATAAATAAAAGAAAATAATGAGTGGCACAAAGTCTAAAAGTGCTTTCATGTTAGAGTATCTAAATCTGATCAAATAAATGTCATAGTATAGAGATGCACGGCGTAGATTTACATACACATAGCAATATTTCTGATGGAACTTTAAGTCCGCAGCAATTGATTGCAGCAGCAGCTGAACTGTCGATCCATACGCTGGCATTGACTGATCATGACAGCATGGATGGAATTGCACTGGCTCAGGAAGCGGCGAAAAATCACGGGATTAAGCTCATATCTGGCGTAGAAATTTCCAGCCAGTGGTCACGACCGGCGACCAAAAAAAGCTATGCTGTGCATATTGTGGCCTTGAATATGCAAAATCCGGCGCCGATGGCGGCACTACTGGCCCAGCAAAAAAATATTCGTGCTGCGCGCTCCAAACAGATTTGCGAGCTGCTAATTCCGCTGATTGGTGAAGATATTTATACCGATGTGATTGCCAAGGTAGATAATGTCCCGGATCGGGTGACCCGTACCCATATTGCCAAAACCCTGGTGGAAAAAGGCTATGTTAGTCGGCCGCAGCAGGCCTTTGATAAATACATTAAAGAAGGCAAAAAAGCCTATGTGAAATTTGAAGGCTTGGGCTTGGAGGAAACTATTCAGGTGATTCATGCCAGTGGCGGTTTTGCGGTGCTGGCGCATCCGACCCGTTATGATCTGTCGGCGACCAATATCCGTTACCTGATTGAAATTTTTGCCAAATTTGGTGGAGATGCCGTCGAGTTGCCGCCGGCGATTGATCCAAGTTCTACCCGGCAGATGGTGGACCGGATGATTGCCGAGCATGGCTTAAAAGTCTCGGTCGGTAGCGATTTTCATGGTGAAAATATGCCGTGGATGAAACTGGGCAATATTCCCAGCCTGAAACCGGGGCAGGTCGGAATTTGGGAAAGTTTTGTCAATCCATCACCGGCGCTGACTGCGTAAACGTATTTCAGCATCAAAAAAAACCTCAGCTGGGCTGAGGTTTTTTGCTTTAGAGCAGGTTATTGTCCTGTGCCTGAATTGGTGGTGGTGTCGGTTTCCCCAAAGTCGAGAGTAATTCGATTTCAATGGTGCGCACCATCGCATCTAAAGGCAAGTCATTACTTTGCGTACCAAATGGCTCTTCAATTTCCGAGCTTAGGGCGTCCAACCCCAAGAAGGTATAAGCCAGAATCCCGACCAGTAGTGGTGTCGCCAGCCCCAGCGTCGAGCCCAAGCTAAACGGCAGCATAAAGCAGAAAAAGTACACGGTACGGTTTAGCAATACCGAATAGGCAAACGGCAGCGGGGTGGTGGCAATCCGGTCACAACCGGTTTGCACCAGGCTGAGTTCCATCACATGCTGGTTCATCTGGCTGTAAATAATATCGGAAATTTCACCTTCTTTTAGGGCCTGCATCAGTTCCCATTGAATCAGGCTGAGGGTATATTGCGGCGCATTGGCCTGTTGATACAGCTGGGTTACGGCCTGCTGGCTCATACCGCTGGTTTCTACCAGTTCAGTCGGATTGGCAGTTTGATGGCGCAGACGGTCACGCAACACATTGGCAAACACAATCACATGCTGAATCACCCGTTCCCGGCGGCCTTGGGCCAGCATCCGGCAGTCGCGGTCAAAATGGCGCGCATTGGCAATTAACATGCCCCACAGTTTGCGGGCTTCCCACCAGCGGTCATAACAGGCCGAATTTTTAAAGCCAAGGAAAATCGACAGTACCACCCCAATTAAGGTAAAGCCGATCAGGGGGAAATCAGAGAAGTGAAAATACCCGACATAGGACAGGCCGCCGACAATCGCCGACAGCAACATGACCACGCCCAAAGGTGGTAACACCTTCGGTAAGATGGTACCTCGCCAGGAAAATAACAGCCTAAATACGCTCGGTTGGTCACGTACAATCATGTCTGGGAATCAGCTTAAGTTTTTCATGATCTTCTGTGCTGGCCGGGTTTTTGTCAATATGTTGCGCTGCTTAAAATGTCGACTTGATGAGTTGATGTTCAGCAAAGGAAAAACTGCCTTCGGGAGCAATAATACAATGATCAATCAGGCGGATATCAACCAGCTGGCAGGCCTGCTGGATGCGCTGGGTCAATTGTAAATCGGCCGGTGAGGGCTGTGGCTGTCCCTGAGGATGATTATGACTGATCACCAGCGCCGTAGTGTTTTTCTGGATGGCAAAGCGTAGCAGCTGGTTGATCGAAATTTCACATGAATTGAGCGCGCCAAAAAACAGTTTCTTAAAACAGATTTTGCGCAGCTGCGCATCCAGGCACAATACTGCAAATACTTCCTGAGTTTCACCGAGCAGTTCAAAGCGTAAATAGTCCAGTAGCAGCCGGGAGGAGCTGAGTTCCAGTTTGTCCTGCTGCAAATGCTGGGCGGTATAGCGCCGGCCCAATTCCTTGACCGCCATCAGCTGGCTGTATTTACTTGGACCCATGCCATGAAACTGGCTTAAATCGGGCAGGGCGGCATCGAGTACCGCATTCAGGCTGCCAAAGGCCTGTAATAAATGACGGGCCAGTTCAACGGCAGAGTACTGCTGGGAGCCGGAGCGCAGGAAAATAGCCAGCAGTTCGGCATCGGAAAGACTGTGCGCGCCGTACTGGATCAGGCGTTCACGCGGACGCTCCTGTTCCGGCCAATGTTTAATACTGAAGTTCATTGTTATTAGACTTATTGGTGATGAATTGTTATGGATTTCGCCCAGACATGTCTTGGGAATGACAATATTTAATGCTATTGTGAGCCCCACTGCAACAGAAAGGTAAGCTGTTCGTGAGTTTTGATTTAAGTGTCATTCCTAATAAAAATATTATTGTGGGTATTACTGGCGGTATTGCCGCCTACAAAAGTGCCATTCTGGTTCGCCGTTTAAAGGACGCTGGCTTTAACGTCCGGGTGGTGATGACCGAAGGGGCACAAGCCTTTATTACACCGCTGACCTTTCAGGCGTTGTCGGGCAATCCGGTGCATACCCAGTTGCTGGACCCGGAAGCCGAGGCCGGCATGGGGCATATTGAACTGGCACGCTGGGCCGATCTGGTGCTGATTGCACCGGCCAGCTGTGACACCCTGGCCAAATTTGCCGCCGGTCTGGCAGATGACTTGTTATCGACTTTATATCTGGCCACCAGTGCCCCGGTCTGGGTGGCACCGGCCATGAATCAGCAGATGTGGGCGGCCAAAGCTACGCAGCGCAATCTGGCGATGCTGGTAGACGATGGCGTGCATGTGATTATGCCGGAATCCGGCTCACAAGCCTGTGGTGATGTCGGTCTGGGCCGTATGCCTGAGCCGGAAGAGCTAGCGCGTCAGGTCACCGATTATTTCCATAAAGCGCAGCGTGCGATTGCTGAAAAATTTGGCTTACTGGCCAGCAAGCATGTGGTGATTACCGCCGGGCCAACCCGTGAAGCGATTGATCCGGTACGTTATATTTCCAATCATAGTACTGGAAAAATGGGCTTTGCCCTGGCAGCAGCCTGCTATGCAGCTGGCGCCAAAGTTACGCTGATTGCCGGGCCGGTCAGTCTGGATACACCAAACGGGGTCCGCCGTATTAATGTATCTTCAGCCGTGCAGATGCTGGACACCAGTATGCAGTTGCTGGATGAAGGCTGTGATGTGTTTATTGCCACCGCGGCGGTTGCCGATTATCGCGTGGCTGAAGTTGCAGAACACAAAATCAAAAAATCCGGAGATGAACTGGATATCGCCTTAATCAAGAATCCGGATATTGTGGCGACTATCGCGCAGCAGGACAAACGTCCGTTTATGGTCGGCTTTGCCGCTGAAACGCGCAATGTGGAAGAATATGCGGCCGGCAAACTGGTGGCGAAAAAGCTGGATATGATTGCCTGCAATGATGTGTCCCGTGCAGATATCGGCTTTGCCTCTGATGAAAATGCCATGACGGTGTTCTTTGCTGAAGGCTATCATCTGCCAAAACGCGATCTGGAAAAAGCCTCCAAGCAGGAAATTGCCCAGCAGCTGGTCGAAGCCATTCATGATGCCTTGCACCATGATCCGGCGCAGGATGAAGCCTTCTGATCTTGTCAGAACAAATAAAAAAGCCCTGCAAGTGCAGGGCTTTTTCGTGTTGGACTTAAATGCCTGAATACAATTAAGCCTGACCTTCTGCAGCAGCGGCTTGTGCGCGTTGCATGTTGGCTTCAAATTCAGCATCAAAGTTGATTGGCGTTAACAGCAATTGCGGGAAGCTGCCTTTGGTAACCATATCATTCACTGCTTCACGCAAGAACGGGAACAGGATGTTCGGGCAGTAGGCACCCAGAATATACGGCAAACGTTCTTCTTCTACGCCATCAATCAGGAAAATACCTGCTTGAGTGACATCTACAATAAATGCTGTATCACCGGCATTGTTGGCTTGAACAACAACTTTTAAAGACACTTCAAAGTGGGTTGGATCAATCTTTTCTGCAGAAGACGACAGATTGATATTCAGTTCAGGCTGCCATTCTTTGGTAAATACTTGTGCCCCTGGAACTTCAAAAGAAATATCTTTTGTATAAATACGCTCTAATGCCAATTGTGGTTGAGCTTGTTGTTGTTCACTCATTATTTATTCCTTAAAAATATGAACAGAAAATTAATTGAAATTATGACGCCAGTAAGTCATCGAGTTTGCCTTCACGCTCAAGGGCGTAAAGTTGGTCGAAACCACCAATGAACTGCTCATTAATAAAAATTTGTGGAACAGTACGATGGTTGGTGCGCTGCATCAGTTCAGTGCGGACTTCTGGTGCTTCGTTGGATAAATTGATTTCTTTATAGACAACGCCTTTACGCTCAAGAAGCTGTTTTGCACGTACGCAATATGGACATACAGTTGTTGAATAAATCGTTACTTCAGCCATTGCTAATCTCCTCAAGCGGATTATTTGCTTTTTACTAAAGGTAAGCCTTGTGCTTTCCAGTTACTGATCCCACCATCCAGACGATAGCTATCTGCGTGGCCTACCTGTTGCAGGGCAGTGCCGGCAATTTGACCTAAATTGCAGATAAACACCAATGGACGGTCAGCGGTTTTTAACTCTTCAATATGGCTTGAAATTTTGCTGTAAGGAATGTTGCGGCTGCCGCTGATATGGCCTTCACGGAAGTCTTTGGCATCACGTAAATCAATCAGCATGGCATTTTTGGCTTTCACCAGAATCCCTAAAGATTGTGGGGAAATTTTACGCCCGTTACGTTGGCCTTCCAAAATGAAGAATAAAACCACCAAAACTGCCAGTGTTCCAAACAAGAAGGGGTGATTCCCCATAAACTCGAACCAACGTTCCACAAGTCACCTAAATTACAATTTCAAAAATTGTCACAGAGTATAGCCTATAAATATGGTGATCAAAATCACCGCTTCAAGGGTCGGGCTGCAATTAAACTAATTTTTTTGCTGAGCTTCGTTGACTTCATCAATCAGACGTAAATAACTGTCGAGCCGGCGCGTTAAAATCTCACCTGCTGCTGCTGCCTGACGCAAGGCACATTGCTTTTCGTGCTTATGGGTACAGTTACGGAATTGACAGTGACCGAGCAGATTTTCAATTTCCGGAAAACCCTGCTGGATTTTTTCAGTCGTCAAATGCCACAGGCCAAATTCACGGATGCCCGGTGAGTCAATAAGCGCCGAACCTTCACCAAACGGAATTAAGCGGGTGGAGGTGGTGGTGTGCTGCCCCAGGGCCGAGTTTTCTGAGATGATATTGGTTTTCTGCGCCGCTTCCGGCACGATGGCATTAATCAGGGTGCTTTTACCCACGCCAGACTGACCGACAAAGGCCACAGTTTCATTTTTTAAACGGTTGGACAGTTCGGTCAGATCTGCATCAGACTGGGTCTGCATCACTTCATAACCCAAATTGCGGTATTCTTGCAGTAAATCCAGAATCGGATCATTTTCGGTAAGTAGGTCGGATTTGTTCAGGATCAGCAGCGCCGGAATATTGGCATCGGCACAGGCCACCAGATAGCGGTCAATCAGACCCGGTGCCGGTTCTGGCAGCGGTGCAAACACAATCACAATCAATGAGATATTGGCGGCTACCGGTTTAACTTTGTGGTAACGGTCCGGGCGCGTGAGCAAAGACTGGCGCGGATGGATGGCGCTAATAATGCCCAGACCGGTATTTGGATCGGCCTGCCATTTAACCCGGTCACCGGTAACCAGTAATTCCAGGTTGGTACGGGTATGACAGCGCCAGATGCTGCCCAGTTCAATCGGTTTCCAGAACGGTTCAGGTTCACCTTCGGCCACCACGGGTTTTTCAGGATGCTGCTCCGGCACGGAGAGGGCTTGTACTTCCAGCTGGCGTCCATAATGCTGCACCACCAGACCTTCCAGATCATTGGAGCTGTCTATCTCTTCCTGCCGGGTTTGCTGCTGTTTCTGAATGCGGCGTTGTTGCTGTTCAGTCAGGCGACGCTTACGAATTAAAGCCATTCATATCCTAAAAAAACCATGAAATCTGGAGTGCAAAAATAGCATGAAGCACGGGCAGAATGACACCCAAGAACACAGAAATTTGCTACTATAGCCGTTTTTAAGACGAATAAGATTGCACATTTATGAGCAGCACGCCTGATACCCGCTTAATTTGGATTGACCTGGAAATGACAGGTTTAGATACCGATAATGATCAGATTATTGAAATTGCCACCATTGTGACAGACGATCATTTAAATATTCTGGCGGAAGGTCCGGTACTGGCCGTGCATCAATCAGATCGTATTTTAAATGCCATGGATGAATGGAACACGCGTCAGCATGGTCAGTCGGGGCTAATTGAGCGTGTACGTCGCAGTAAACTGAGCGCGCAGGATGCCGAGCAGCAAACCTTGGAATTCCTGAAAAAATGGGTCAATCCAAAAACTTCGCCGATGTGCGGTAACTCGATCTGTCAGGACCGACGCTTTTTACACCGGTTAATGCCGGAGCTGGAGCAGTTCTTCCATTACCGTAATCTGGATGTATCTTCTGTTAAAGAACTGGCCAAACGCTGGCGTCCGGAAATCATGAGCGGCTTAAAGAAAAATGCCTCTCACCTGGCCATGGATGATATCCGTGACTCGATTGCCGAGCTGAAATACTATCGTGAATATTTCTTTATTATGAATAAATAAGTATCTGTTCATCATCCATCTATTTGCACTGTGGGGACTAGCGTATCCACAGCGCTTAAGAAGAGGCTTTGGGCCATTGCTGTCCCACAATTTTTCACAAGAGGAAGCTCATTTGAGCTTCCTCTTGTTTTATGGGTATTTTATCGGGTGAAAATAAAGCTTTTAAAGTTCTTCTTTCAAACAAATTCACTTGAATTATT